>NZ_JAUBTS010000021.1:68419-90840 GCF_036705105.1 Microcoleus sp. B9-D4 | reverse complement strand
TTCTTCCTCCCTCTGCGGCCTCTGTGGCCTCTGCGGTTCCCACATCTAAATCCCCAGAAAAAGCCCGCAGATATCCCAATAAATTGTGCCGCAAAACCAACAGCGAGCGATCGAACTTTTCGCGATCGCACACCGCCGACCAATCAATCAAACCAAGCGCCAAATCAATCTCAGATTTCAGCATTTCCCCCTTGACAAACCTGGGGGTATTTGCTATGATTTCGATGGGGAGGTATTGGGAATTTTCAAGTTCTAAATTTCGACTAAGCGAATTTTGCAAAATCTCTAATTCGGCAGCCACAAAACCCGGATCAAAACAAGAAGAGTCAGCAGCTTCGTACAAACAAATCGATCGCACTAAAGCACCGCTATCGTGACCCGGACTTACCAACCGCAAAATTACTAAAAATTCATCTCCGGGATTTGCCGACGAACTCAACAAAACTCGATCGGCAAAATCAAATAAATCTCCCCGTCCGACTAACTCGCCGTTGACAAAAATTTGAGCATCTTCAGCCCACCAAGTCAAGCCCAGCAGCAACCGCAAACCAACCACAGGATAGCCGTGCAAATTGTCAGGAATTACAAATTGCTGGCCCAAATACAAAACTTGCTTCCCAGACGGCCAAGCAATATGTCCTTTCCCGTTAAGTTCAACAACAGGGCTGTTACAAATATTTACCGAAGAGACAGCCGAGTCAGCATCGCAGTACCTCCAACCAGACTGAACCTCCACTTGGCTGAGGCGGCGCAACTTTTCGACAGTGGCAGAAATATTGTTGCTAGCAGGTGACACAGAAGCGCTCATATTTCGCTAAAATAGGAATTGTGTATTAATCAAAGATCGGATTGAACTCACATCTTGCACTATTCTCGCTTAACAGGCTTTCCGGCCTGTTCCACAAAGAGTGAATTTTCTTGTGGGGAGTAGGGGTTGGGCATCCTGCCCGTCAGTAAAAGGCTTATTGACATTGGTGCACTATCTTATATCGAACCGCCCCGACGCAAAGGACGCGAAGAAATAAAGGTTTCAGAGGGTTTGAAGCGGAGATTAAGATCTCGCTTTGATTTTACAGCAATATTCAGCAATTCCAGCGCGAATCAAAAATCTGAATTCAATAATTAAACTTATGTCCAACGGTTACTACGGCCCCTACCAAAGCCGATTATTAAATTTTATATCGAAACAGTCCCGCCAAGTCGCTGACAATTGCGATCGAACTTGGCGTCAAATTAAAGAAGCAACTCTCACCGCCACCCAAATTCTGCTGTATCCAGCTTATTTGCTGGTGCAAAGTTCCCGACTGCTAGGCAGACAGTTGCGGGAATCAAGTCAAAAAGTAGATTTACCGGAACTGCAAGAATTTGGCGTTCACGAAAATCCCGATTTCACACAAAATTGGTATCAGGGGGAAACTTCCGAGGAAAGTTCGATCGCCGAAATTTTGCACCTCGCCGAAAATTTACTAACCTCGTCGCAAACTGCGAAAACTTTAGCCAGCTTCCCGTTGTTAATTAATCAGGGAAATACTGCTAGCGATTTACCTCCGGCAATCAATTTTAGCGGACAAACCGCAAAGCATCAAACCACTTCGGTCTTAGAACACCCGCTGGCTAAAACTAAATTACAACCCCAGCCGAAAGTTGAGGGAATTGCCAGTTTTATCCCAGCCCGCACTTTAGTATTAGTGGGAAAAGAAAATCAGATCTTAGATATTTTGACACCCGAACAGCAGGAAATGCTCGAAGGTCGCATAACTTGGGAAGTTGCCAACACCGGCCCCGAACAACGGGAAATTACCCAAAAAGAATTAAAATTTAATCTCGGTTTGGAGTCGGCGGCCAAAAAAGCGCAGTTACCGCCGATGCGTCGTTTTTGGGAATTGATGGCATGGCTTCAGACGAGTCCGGTTGCTCTGAAAAGAAATCAGTTTGGAGAATCAATCCTCGCAGTTAAAAAATCGATCGACCGCAATGCCATCCTAGTCCAAAAAGCCCGCGCGCAGATCGAAGCAAAAACCGCACAGCAGTCAATTGCGGCATCAAATTCGCTCGACCACAATACCCCAAAACTAGAAACTAATTTTAACAGCAAGTTCGATCTACCCCCTACTCCTCTCTCCTTTGTTACATTACTCGATCGCGCCGCCGTCAACCTCGAAGAATTAACCCTACCGCCATCGGCAAAAACAATCGCCGCACCCACAGAAGCCCCCGGAGTCAAAATTAATACATCCGGCACAGACGGCAATTTAGATTTTTCCGCCCGCGAAATCCTGGAAAAATACGCGCGAAACATCGAAGGAATTATTTGGTCGTCAGTAGACCATCTTTTGGGCAAAGAAACAGCCGCCAGTGATAATACGGAAAAATCCCTCTCAATTAAGTATTATTTGCAACAGCTAGAAGAGGAAAAAAACACGCAAAAAAGCCCAGAGGTCGATCGACCGTGGCTCAACTGGCAAGACTTATTCGGGGAAGCAGCACCTCCGCATTTAATCGACGGCAGTTCCGAAACCGATATAGCACAAAGTAGCCCAAAAGTCAAGCAGAGAATTGCAGAATTAGGAGAATTGCCCGAAGGTCGATCGACTGCAGTCTCAATCTCCCCTTACCCCGAAGCACTTCACCGCCTGCTGGGGCAGCTAAAACAGAGCTTGCTGACGACAAAAAGCTCAAAAAGTCAACCCCAACCAGCATCTGATTTATCTGATTTAGCAGTTACTCAAAAAAATAGCTCTGCACTCGCAGCAGAATCAGCCCCAGGGCGCGCGCCGGAAACCCAAGTGCCAAAAAACACCAACCCGAACACCGCACAAAACGGTCAATCCCCAGCAGCAATCACCGCGCAAACCAGCAGATACACCGCCACAATCCGCGCTGCTGCTGAACCCAAAAATCCCAGCGCAGGCGTCCCACCAGAGGGCGAATACTTAGAAACAAAAGCAGAATCGATGGGATACATTAAGCACCCCCTAGAACAAGTGCTCGAATGGCTTGATCGAGTTATGCTGCGGCTAGAAAACATCGCCGAGCAACTCTGGAATTGGGCAAAAATCAACTTGCCCAAAATCCTCAAAAGCAAAGATAAAATTGACTAATCTTTAGCTTATGATAAAAAAGTTGCGGCAACAGCAGCAAATCAGCTCAGTATTAGGCCATCTTTGGAGACTCCCACAGTGCTAACCCTCAAAATCGTAGTTAATGTAGTTGTTTTATTTTTTGTTTCCCTGTTCATATTTGGATTTTTGTCCAATGACCCAGCCCGGAACCCCAACCGCAGAGACATGGAATAAACAAGTTATCTCGCCCGCAGAGTAGGGGCGCGCCACCGCAGCCCCTGCAACAGCCGACAAACCCGCAAAAATTAGTCGAACACAACTTGACCGAAAGCATCCAGGATACCCGCCACGTGATTCATCCGTGGAGGAATAAAAAACCTGTATCCGATGAAACTTGCCCCCCGAATTTATCCGTGGGGTCATGCTTCAATTCTTTAATCTAAAATCTAAAATCTAAAATCGATTGACCTCGCACCAGCAGCGAGGTTATCTTGTGGCGAAAGCAAGTTCTCAAATCAGCCATCTTTAGGCGCGCCAAAGCCACTGCAAATTTGAGATGTCAGATTAATCTCTAAAAAGTTGCCTTTTAGATGCAAAATATTCAATAATTTGCACCCTATAAAATCTAAAATCTAAAATCTAAAATCTAAAATCGGATGACTTACCTGTTGTAACTATGCCCTATCCGGTACCGCCGCCCGAACCCTCTGCCATCATCTACATCGCCAAGCCTAAGAAAGTCGCCCTCACTGTCGCGGCCGGCGATGGAGACACCCGCAGCAACCCCGCAGAAATACCGGAACCAAGCCCAGATATCGTTCAGCCAGAACCCACACCAGCCCAAGCAGAACCCGCAGCCACACTCCAGGGCACTACGCCAGCAACCGACCAGCCTCCAGAAATCGCCGACCCCCTAGCGGAAGTCGAAAGTGGCGAGGCAGTGGTGGGATTTCAGGGGCAGCCCCCTGTCGAAGAACCCGAAACGGCGGAAACTCCGAAAGATTCATCGTTTACAGCTTACCAATTGGGTTCGGTAGAAAATGCCATTGCCATTCGGAATCGGGAACGAACCGCAGAGGCCCAGAGAAAACAGGAGAGAAATATTGCCGGAAAGCAGGAAAGTTGGTATCAGGCCCAAGGCCGGCAGTTAGAAGATAACTCTCCCCAACCTGCGGAGATTCCCGTTCCCGAACCCGCGCTAGAACCAGCACCCAGCGGGCAACAGGAGTTCGACATTCCCGCACCAGAAACCACCCCCGCACCCAGAACCCCCCCTGCCCCGACACCGAAACCTAAACCAGCCGCGCCGGGAGTCCGCACCGCCCCTTCTGGGCGGACGGTGCCTTTTCCGGTCACTCCGGCCGATACTATCGAAGTTAAGGCCGACAGCCAAGAATTCGACGATAAGCAGCAAATTGTCACGGCGGTTGGTAATGTCGTGGTGCGGTTCCGGCAAACTGTGATTGATGCCGATCGAGCGATCGTCAACTTAGTCACCCGCCAAGTGGTAGCATCCGGCAATGTCGCCTATACCCGCGGGCAACAAGTAGTGCGCGGCCAGCGGATGGAGTTCAATCTCGGCCTCAACAGCGGCGCAGTCGAACAAGCACGCGGCGAAATATTCCTGCCCGCAGCAGGTAGCGAATTGACGCCCACACTGCCGACAGATATCAGTGCCGGGACGATTCTCGAACAGCCGCTGAGCGATCGAATTACCAGCCAGCAGCCCCTGCGCGGAGTCAAATCCCCCGGCGCTGCTACAGTGACTATCGGCGGTGGCGGACAGCTAACAGCCCCCCAAGTGACCGGCGCCGTCAACCGCGTCCGCTTTGAAGCAGAACGCATCGAACTCCTGCCAGACGGCGCGAGGGTAGCAACCAATATTCGGCTTACTAACGACCCGTTTTCCCCGCCGGAATTTGAATACAGGGCCCGGAGGGCGACCATTAGAAGGATTTCGCCCACGGCTGAGGAATTGGTCACAACTAAACCGCGCTTAGTGTTCGACAACCGGGTGAAAATACCCGTGTATCCCCGCAGGCAAGTGTTTGACAGCCGGCAGCAAAACGGCCCGTGTTTGACCTTTGGCTACGACGGAGGCGAACGCGGCGGTTTGTATGCCGAGTGCGGTTTTGAGGTGTTGCAAAACGGCCCGGTGCGGCTAACCCTGACACCCCAAATTTACCTGCAGCGGGTTGTGGAAAAGCACGGCGGTAATCCGTTTTCTCCCGATAGCTACGGGCTGAAAGCGAGGTTACGCGCTAGTCTCGGCCGGCGCACCAGCCTGGACGGATCGGCAATATTTCTGAGTTTGGAAGATTTCCCGAATTTGCCGGAAAACAGCTTTCGGGGCAATTTGCGCCTGCGGCAGTTGATCGGCACTCACTCTCTGGCTGCAGAATACAGTTATCGCGATCGACTGTTTAACGGTTCTCTGGGCTATCAAACCGTGCAGAGCAGTCTCGGCGCAGTCCTCACTTCCCCAGTCATCCAACTCGGAGGCACGGGCATCAATCTCAGCTACCAAGCTGGGTATCAATTTATCAATGCTGACACCGATCGAGCAGACTTGCTCGAACTAGTGCGGGAAAACAACCGCGTCGATCTGGGCCGTTCCCAAGTCAGCTTCGCCTTGAGCCGCGGCTTCAACCTGTGGGAGGGCGAACCGCTGCCCCGCACTCCCACCCAGGGTTTGAGGTATACGCGGTCGCCGGTGGTTCCTTTCTTGCAACTGGCCTTGGGACTCCGGGGAGTTGGTACTTACTACAGCAGTGGCGATCGACAAAATTCCCTCGCCGGCAGCGTCGGGATTCAAGGGCAGTTCGGTCATTTCTCCCGCCCTTTCCTCGATTACACTGGGTTTAACGTGACTTATACCCAGGTGGGGCGCGATGGTATCTCGCCGTTTTTATTCGATCGCTTAGTAGATTTGAGAGTCCTGTCTTTTGGACTTGTCCAGCAAGTTTACGGAGGCTTTAGAGTTGGATTTCAAAGTGCTATTAATTTAGAAAGCGGGGAAACAATCAGTACGAATTACACTTTAGAATACAGTCGCCGTAGCTACGCAATCATTTTGCGTTTTAATCCTGAGCGTCAAGTCGGCAGCCTGACTTTTAGAATTAGCGACTTCAACTGGAATGGGACTCCCCAACCTTTTTCCGGGGACGCGCGAACTGTAGAAGGAGGAGTGCGTTTATCCGATTAATTCAATTGGCTAATTGGGCATTGGTCATTGGGCATGGGGAATTGGTAATTGGTAATTGGGAATTGGGAACCAACAGAAAACAGTCAACCGCCAACAGAAAACAGAAAACAGAAAACAGTCAACAGTCAACAGTCAACAGTCAACAGTCAACAGTCAACCGCCAACAGAAAACAGAAAACAGTCAACAGAAAACAGAAAACAGTCAACAGAAAACAGTCAACAGTCAACAGTCAACAGACAACACATGACAGAAGTGACCGCAATATCTGCACAAGCAGCGGCTCTGCTGGTTCACTACGGTTTTGACCTAGGTGGCAAAAAAGCCGAGAAATTGGCGGGTGAATGGCTAACCAAGTATCCCGGCTATTGGCTGCGTTTAGCAGTGGTTGAAGCGCTTTACCAAGGCCGCTACAAGGCTGTTTCTGTGGGACAGCTATTGAGTATGTGGCACCGGATAGGTGAACCTCTCTATCATTTCAATCGCGAGTTTGAACGCTTGGTATGCAATAATTTTCCTCAAAACTTAACCGGGGAAAGTGCTGCTCAACTGCAGCAGGAGGATATACTTTTATCGAACCAGGAATCGAAAGTAACTGCCACAGAGTTAGATTTGCTATGGTCGCCAGAGGCGCAACTTGATGTGGCGCTTCATGCAGAAGTCCCAAACACAGATGCCGAGGAAACAGGAAAATTGCCTGCCGCCGACGATCGCACCAAAGAAAATACAGAATTTGTAGTATATGAAGATGTGGCTGTTACTGCCCTCGCCGATCGAGCTGAAGTCGAGCAAAAATTAGCGGACAAACCTGTGGCAAAATCATTCCCAGTTGTCAAACACACTGATTTTCACACCAAGTTAAAAGCCATTGCCAGAGAAGGCAGAAGAAAGAAGGGAGAAAGCAGAAATATACTGTAAACTTTGGGAACTAGATAGTTATATCGTTTCCGGTTGCATCACAATAATAAAATCGAGTCAACAGTTAACACTCAACCATTGAGTTTTTCCACCCCTCCTTCTACAGTCAACAGTCAACAGTCAACAGTCAACAATCACGGACGGTGCAACCGGAATTGATATTATTTTCACTTTTCACTTGGGGCACTTACTCCCATCCGAATTTCCGAACAAAAAGAAGCTTGTTCCGTACCGTTAGCTTGCCTAACAACGCTAGTCCGCAGCCGCAAATTGGGCATGAGATACCACAGCCTTTCTTCCGCATGGAGGGTGTCTGATTCTGTAATCAATGTCAGCACGTCGTCGCCCATCACGTAGCGACTATTACCCTTGTCTTGCAACACTTTGCCAACGCTTGGATTGTCGGGATTAGGTACGATCGCTAGTATTGTAGAACCGATTTGTTTAGCTTTGTCGCGATCGGGAATACCATCCCAACTAATCCGAACGCCCTTGAGGTTAGTTGAGGCCGGGTTAATCGAGTGTTGTTGGCAAAGTTGGACGACTGCTGCATCGCTAGCTGTCAGTATTTCTATTTTGAGGTCGGATTTACCTGCCTGCAATTCCCCAGAATTGAGATTGTGTACGGTACGCTGGGAAAACCATTTGCCTGCACTTAACTCGAAAAACTCGATAACATCCATGAAATTTGTCTCTAAAGTCAATACTGCTTTATTTGCGATCGTGACTTGCGCGCTATGGAGTCAGAAACCGGGTTTCTGACTACGTACCTAGCGGTCAAACCAATGATTTTGTCTAGAAACCCGGTTTAAGAGTGCAAGTCCTTTTCTATATTTTAGAGGAAGGGGGCGCACCTGCAAAGCTTTCTGAGAGCTTTGGGTGAAACAGATTGCAGAGGCCGTTGAGGTACGAAACCCAACCAGGGGGACATCTGCCTCGCTGATGTGGCCGACTTGACAGAAAATTAGAGCATCGGCCATCATATTTCGTTATAAAAAGTCTTTTTCGCACATTAAATAGGATTGCGATACCTGAAAATTTTTAGCTTTGACCGAAAGCATCCAGGATACCCGCCGCGTGATTCATCCGTCCAGAAATAAAAAACTTGTCTCCGAGAAACTTGCCGAACGTATTTATCCGTGGGGTCAAGGCTTCAATTCTTTAATCTAAAATCTAAAATCTAAAATCGATTGAGAGTGTTTATTGATCGACCATCATCGCCCAAATACCAGCTATGTTAAGAAAAGCAACGATATATCTAAGCTTTTGTCGATCTATCGGTAAATTGGGCGTTGCTGAGTTGAATTATATTGACGGCGATTTATTATAAGCGCACTGCTTGAAAATTCTCAAAGCAGACTCCGACTAAAAAACCAGCAATTCCTCCAACCATCACCAAACCGAGGACAGCAAGCCCGTAGCACATAGCATTCAAATATGTCATGCTAAGTCTAAGAGAAAAGATTGTCGATCGGCTTTTCGGTAGGGTGCAGCTAGCGATCGCATACATTTAAAGAACACATCCGTAAATTTATGACCGAGTTTAAACAAGG
The DNA here is from genome assembly GCF_036705105.1 of Microcoleus sp. B9-D4. NCBI lineage: Bacteria > Bacillati > Cyanobacteriota > Cyanophyceae > Oscillatoriales > Microcoleaceae > Microcoleus > Microcoleus sp. B9-D4. Next base: position 82,104 of record NZ_JAUBTS010000021.1, on the reverse strand, counting down.
GCTGGATAAAATGCAGCCCGCAGAACAGACGCACTACCTGGGAACCCCGCCAGGTCAGCTAGCAGCGACTTCAGACTCCGAAAAATTATACAGCTTACTAACAGATTACAATTTTATTAAAGCCAAGCTGTCAGCATCGGGAGTACAGGCGCTAATAGAAGATTACGATTTAGCAACAAATCCCGATATTATTTCAGACCAAAAAGCCGACCAACTCAAATTAATCCAAGAAGCAATTCGGCTGTCAGCCCACATTCTAGCCACAGATAAAACCCAACTAGCCACTCAACTAATAGCCCGCTTGATGTGCTTTGAAAGTCCAGAAATTCAAGCAATGCTAGCACAGGCACAACACCAAAAAAACCCCTGGCTGCGACCGCTAACCCCCAGCTTTACTCCCCCCGGCGGGAGATTGCTGCGTACCCTCACCGGACATACAGACTGGGTACAAGGTGTAGCAATCACCCCCGACGGCAAGCGGGCAATTTCTGCCTCCTCCGACCACAATCTCAAAATTTGGCACTTAGAAACAGGAGAAGAACTTTCCACCCTCAAAGGTCATCTTACCTACGTCAATGCTGTAGCTGTCACCCCCGACGGCACTAAAGTAATTTCCGGTTCTTGGGACAATACTATTAAAATTTGGGATTTAGAAACTGGACAAGAAATATTTACTTTTGCAGGCGATACTTTTGCCGTAGAAGCAGTAGCAGTAACTCCCGACGGCAAGCGAGTAATTTCTGGTTCTTGGGATGGCAGTATTAAAGTTTGGGATTTGACAACCAGGGAAGTAATTTTTAACTTCAAAGGTCACAGCAGTTTTGTCCAGTCCGTAGCAGTAACTCCTGATAGCAAACGGTTAATTTCCGGGTCGGGAGACAACAGCATAAAAGTCTGGAACCTAGAAACCGGAAAAGAACTTTTTACTCTCACGGGTCATGAAGACTGGGTAAAAAGTGTAGCAGTTACTCCAGACGGCGAACAAATAATTTCCGGCAGTTACGACGGAACTATTAAAGTCTGGAGTTTGTCAGAAAGAAAGCAACTTTTCACTTTAGGAAAACACAGCAGTTTCGTTCAAGCTGTGGCAGTCAGTCCCGACGGCAAACGAGTAATTTCGGCTTCCGGCGACAAAACGCTGAAAGTTTGGAATCTGGAAACAAAAGAAGAACTTTTCACTTTTACCAATCACATCGCCCCAGTGAATGCTGTGGCTATTACCCCGGACGGCCAGAGGATAGTTTCTGGTTCCTCTGACAAAACTCTCAAAGTTTGGCACTTAGAAACAGGCAAAGAAAATTTATCATTTGCAGGTCACGATGACTGGGTAAATGCTGTAGCAGTGACGGCAGACGGTACGAAAGCGATTTCCGGTTCTGGAGACAACAGCATTAAAGTCTGGAATCTCCAAAACGGACAGGAAATTTTTACTATTCCGGGACATCAAGATTGGGTAAAAGCGATCGCAATTACACCGGATAGCAAGCGAGTAGTTTCGGGTTCAGGCGACAAAACTGTGAAAGTTTGGAATCTAGAAACCGGAAAGGAAATCTTTACTTTCACGGGTCATACAGACTGGGTGAATTCTGTGGCAGTGACTGCGGATGGAACGATGGCGATTTCGGGTTCGGGAGACAAAACTATTAAAGTTTGGAGTTTAGAAACAGGAGAGGAACTTTTTACTTTTTCAGGTCATGAGGACGGGATAAAAGCTGTGGCAGTTACTCCCGACAGCAAGCGGGTTATTTCGGCTTCCGGCGACCAAACTCTGAAAATTTGGAGTTTGGGGAAAGAAAAGAATATTTTGGCAAATTTCTGGAATTTAGCCGTCAAAAATCTACTTTTCACTCTCAAAGGTCATGAGAGTTTTGTGAATGCTGTGGCAGTTACGGCGGATGGCAAATGGGCGATTTCTGGCGGGCGGGAACACAATTTGAAAGTTTGGGATTTGTCAAGTAGAAAAGAAGTTTTTACTTTGGCAGGTCATGCTGATGCGGTAACATCTGTGGCGACTATGGGAACAAAGGCAATTTCTGTTTCGGACGATAATACTCTCAAAGTTTGGGATTTGTTAAGTCGAGAAGTAATTGCTAGTTTCAGCGGAGATAGTGCTTTGAAAGCTTGCGCTATTGCACCTGATGGGGTGACAATCGTAGTGGCGGAAGCTTCGGGACAGGTGCATTTTTTGAGGTTAGAAGAGGGGAAATAGTCATTAGTCATTAGTCATTAGTCATTAGTCATTAGTCATTAGTTATTATGCCGATCGCACTTTTGCTAAAATTTAAAAGTGCGATCGCCCTTTTCCCAATCTAGTTTACAATTGTTCCGGGTCAATTCCCATCGCTCGCAGTCTTTCTGCCAGTAAAGCAGCCCGCTGTTCTGCTTGTTCTGCACGCTGTTCGGCTTGTTCCAAGTTGCGAGAAACCTCCTCATAACTTGTAAACAGTTCGCCGTCAGGGCGATAAATTTGCAACTCTTCACCCGACAAATCAAAGCGAATTCCGAGTCGGGGACTGACCCAATTTTCGATCGCATCAATTACGTCCAAACGCCCCTCTGAACGCATCCAACCGCTGAAATCGTTGCGTTCCGGGTCGTACAGGTAATATTCCTCTACCCCGTGGCGATCGTAAAATACCTGTTTTTTATTCATTTCTGTTAGCCTGTTACCGGGAGAAAGAATTTCAAACACTACTTGCGGCGCGATATTTTCTTCTTCCCACTGCTTGTAAGAACCCCTATCTCCTTTCGGTCTGCCGAAGACTACCATCACATCCGGGCCGACGCGAATCTTGTTATCTCCTTCGACGGGATACCACAGCAAATCGCCCGCGACAAATACATTCGGGTCATCCGCAAATAGCCACGCTAAATTTTGTTGGATGATGAGTATCCAGCGAAATTGTTTAGTATTGTCAGACATTGGTTGGCCGTCGCTGTCGGGGTAAATTACATCAGGTTTTTGAGGAGACTTGAGTTGAGTTACCATTGTCCGGCGTGAATAACTGTTGAATTTAATTTTAGCTTGTGAGAAATGTGAGAAGTACGATGCCCTGCAGGATAGCTACGCACGCGCGACCTTTCTCAAAATAATAACCTATTCCTCTTGCTCTCTCTTCTCTTCCTCTGCGCCCTCTGCGCCCTCTGCGGTTCATTAAAAAAAAATCTCACTCAGCAGCGAAAATAGGGCAGACACCGCCCGCCCTACAAAACTACTTCCTCAGCAACTTCACCCCGCGAATCGAATAATCCAAAAGCTCAATTGGGTGCATCAAAGTAACCTCCTTTCCCTGCAACTCCAAATGCTTCTTAATTTGCAAAGAACAACCCGGATTAGAAGAAGCAATCAACTCCGCCCCAGTATTCAGCAAATTCTCCACCTTTTGCACTCCCAATTCATCAGCAACCTCCGGCTGAAGCATATTGTAAACCCCCGCACTCCCGCAGCACAAAGCCGCATCAATCGGTTCTTTTAACTTCACCCCCGGAATTTGTTGCAACAACTGACGCGGCTGCAAACTAATCTTTTGGCCGTGCAACAAATGACAAGCATCCTGATAAACAATTGTCAAATCTCCATCAATCAAAGGATTGAGTTTCGCCGTAATTCCCGCACTTGCCAAAAACTCTTGCACGTCCTTAACATTAGCAGCAAATTTCTCAGCTTTCTCCCGATATTGCGGGTCATCTGCTAAAATGTGGCCGTATTCTTTCAAAGTATGGCCGCACCCAGCAGCGTTGATAATCACAAAATCAACGCCAGTATTTTCAAAGCTATCAATCATTTGTCTCGCCAAAGCTTTCGCCTGTTGGGCTTGGCCTTGGTGTTCCGGCAAAGCAGCACAGCATCCCTGACTTTTAGGAACCACCACCTCGCAACCGTTAGCCGTCAAAACTCGCACCGTAGCTTCATTAACTGGCGAAAATAACAGCCGCTGCACGCAGCCTAAAATCACGCCGACTCGATAGCGTTTCTCTTCTTGTGCCGGAATTACCTCTGGTAAATTATCCCGGAAAGAATCGACAGTAACTTTCGGCAAAATTGATTCCATCGCCGCCAAGCGGGGAAATACTTTTTTCAGCAAACCTGTTTTGCGGACAAGTTTTGGCAGTCCTAATTTTTGATAAATAAACAGCGGTACAAGCAAAGGCCGCAATCTGTGAGGATAAGGGAAGAGATTAAAAATCAGAGTGCGAATTACATTGTCGGAAAAAGTGCGTTCCTGATTTCTAGTAACTTGGTGGCGAGTTGCGGAAATTAACTTGTCGTATTGAACTCCTGAAGGGCAAGTTGTAACGCAGGCCAAACAGCCCAAACAAGTATCAAAATGCTGTGAGGTTGCTTCGTTTAAAGGTGCGTCGCCTTCGTTAATTGCATCCATTAAATAAATGCGACCTCTAGGCGAATCCATTTCTTTGCCGAGTACGCGATAACTCGGACAAGTTGACAAACAAAAGCCGCAGTGTACGCAAGTATCGATTAATTTCGGATCAGGCGGATTGTTGGCGTCGAAACCTGGGATTTCGATGGTTTCTAAGTGGGGATTTTGTGCTAGAAAATTGCTTTCTTTCGCTGGTTTTAAATCGTCGCTGGGAACTGGAGATTTTTCTGAAGTTTGCATAATATATTACCTAATTGTTTTGGTTCCTAGTGACTATCGCCTAAAACCCTTGAGAATTCTTGCTTTTAGCTGAGTCTCGATCCCCCTAAATCCCCCTGATTGTTGGGGAGTAGGGGTTGACTTTGAGCATTTCCTGTCCCCCCCTTCGTAGGGGCGGTGCGACCCCTACTCCCCGTGCCCGCCCTTGGCGCCGGGGGGATCTAGAGCCTAATCGTCAAACAGTATATCGGTACTACATAAGACGTTAAGTTGACACCAATGAAACTGAATTCCTGACTACAAACTTTCAACTAAATACCGCTTATAAAACGATGGGGACTCAAAAGATTTTCCGGGTCAAACTGCTGTTTAATCCGGCGCATTAAATCGATCGCACTTCCAGTATAGCCCCAAACATCTAACCGTTGCTTGATGTCGGTCGGGGCTGCTAAAACAGTCAGAAAACCGCCTTTCGCTTCGCACCCTCTGCGTACCTGTAACAACGTGTCCGCAGTCGCAGTCTCAAACCGCAAAACCCCCAAACCGCTGCCTGCATGAATCCAAGCGTCCTGTATCGGCAATTCGTTAATGGCCGTTACAGCTTCCGACGGTCTGATTCCTATTTTGCAAATAATTGCCGACTTTGTGCCACAATCCCACATTGTTTCTGGCAATCTTTGCCATAACTGATGCTCATCATTTTCGCAGCAGCTAGTGCCTTGCAAACCCAACTTTTCGGCAACTTCCAGCAAGCGGGCTGATTGTTGTTTAACACTTTCTGCGATACTTTGAAATCTGACGATTAATCCCGTGCCCTTTCCTAAGCCTAATTTTGCGACTAATTCAGGTGACAGCAAATCAACGGCACTTGGTGTCAAAGCAGAGGATAATAAGATTTGAGCCGTTTGGGACAAAGCATTAATTTCCCCTGTCAGCACTACGGTTCCCGACGATTCAGGCAGCGGATACACTCGGAAAGTTACTTGACTTATGACGCCCAATGTGCCGTAAGCACCAGTAAACAGTTTCATCAAGTCGTAACCGGCGACATTTTTAACAACTCGACCTCCGGCTACCGCAATTTTACCGTCCGATCGCACAAAGGTAATTCCCAATAGCAAATCTCTCACCCCGCGATAGCGATGCCGCAAGGAACCCGCATCAGCAGTAGCGACAATGCCGCCCAAAGTTGCCTGTTGCGGATATGCTGGATCGATCGGCAAAAATTGACCTGCAGCAGCTAAAATTTGTTGCAAATCCGCAAACTTCATTCCCGCTTCTGCTGTCACGGTTAAATCGCCCACAGCGTGTTCTACAAGTCGATTGAGGCGCGAAGTGCTGACAGCCACAAGCCCCCCTGCCCCAGGATCTCCCCCTAAATCCCCCTTAAAAAGACCCACTTTGACAACATCTTGCTCCCCCCTTTGTAGGGGCGGTGCCCCCGTGCCCGCCCTGGGCAGGGGGGGATCGGAGTCTAATTTAACTAAACCGCCCCAATCAAGTTTGCTGCCGCTGCCACAAGGCAAGACTGCACAGCGATTTTGCCCAGCCCAAGCAATGACAGCCGCCAGTTCTTCCTGAGTATTGGGGTAAACAGTACAATCTATTTTCGTGTCGGGGGGAACTGCTTTTTCTACCCGTTCTTGCCAAAATGGCTCTGTATCTTGCCAGCGACAGATGCCAGCAGTGCCGACAATACTTTCTAATTCTTGTGTGCTTACGTAATTTTCGGTAGAAAAAGATTTCATGAAGGTTATCAGACGCCCGGTAAAAAAAATTATCAAAACACTGCCTAAAACCATTAAATATTAATACGGGCCCGATATTCAAAACATGAAAAAACAAATGTCTCAAAACCGAATTTCTCTGGGAATTACCGGTCTCAACGAAGTGATTGGCGGCGGCCTAATTTCTCAACGCTCTTATTTGGTGCGCGGCGGCCCGGGTACTGGCAAGACTACACTGGGCTTTCACTTTTTGGCAGCAGGTGTGGCTCTGGGAGAAACGCCCCTGTTTATTACTTTAGGAGAACCGGAAGCGCAATTGCGCGCCAATGCCACAAGTCTCGGTTTTGATATGGAAGCGATGGCCTTCCTCGATTTGAGCCCATCCTCAGAATTTTTTACAGAAGTTCAGACTTATGACATTTTCTCGCCCTCGGAGGTGGAGCGAGAACCGACTACACAAAAGATTATCGAACGAGTCCAAGCTGTCAAGCCACAACGGGTGTTTTTGGACGCAATCACTCAATTTCGCTACTTAGCTGCGGATGAATTTCAGTTTCGCAAGCAAGTTTTGTCTTTTCTGCGGTTTTTGGTGGAAGGGGGGGCGACGGTGGTGTTCACCTCCGAAGGCACATCAAGTGCTCCCGATGACGATTTGCAATTCATCAGCGACGGAGTAATTTATTTAGAACTGCGCCCTGAAGGACGCGCCCTGTCTGTCACCAAGTTGCGAGGGTCCAACTTCCGCAGCGGCCGCCATTCGCTGCGCCTGACTCAGGCTGGTATGGAGGTATTCCCGCGACTGCTTCCGGACAACTTTCAACAGGATTTTGTTGCGGAAGCAATTTCTTCTGGGGTTCCAGAAATGGACGAACTATTGCACGGGGGACTGGAACGGGGGACTGTGACGGTGATTAGCGGGCCTAGCGGCGTGGGTAAAACGACGGTGGGGATTCAGTTTATGAAGGAAGCCGCAGGAAGGGGGGAGCGATCTGTAGTTTACATTTTTGAGGAGTCAAGTTCTACTCTGCTGCGCCGCTGCGAATCAGTTAACATCCCGGTTGGGGCGATGATGGGGCAAGGAAGTCTTTCGGTGATACCCGTGGAACCTTTGCTGTACTCGCCGGATCAGTTTGCCTGTATGGTACGCCAGGAGGTGGAGCAGGAAAAGACGCAGATTGTGATGATTGACAGTATTTCTGGCTATCAGCTTTCGATGCAGGGGCAAGATTTGGTGAACAATTTGCACGCTTTGTGCAAGTATCTGAAGAATATGGGAGTCACCGTTATCTTGATTAATGAGGTAGAAGCCCTTAGCGGAGATTTTCGGCTGACCGAGATCGGAATTAGCTATTTGGCGGATAATCTTGTGTTTATACGCTATCTGGAACGCCAACTGCATAATAGGACAGAAATCCGCAAGGCGATCGGAGTAATTAAAAAACGAGTCAGCAATTTCGAGAGAACTCTGCGAGAACTCGATATTACTCGCTACGGAATCAAAGTCAGCAAACCGATAGCGGGGCTGCGCGGCATTTTGAGTTCGGCGCCGGTGTGGATTGAGGGGGGAGCGGATGAAGATTGAATCGGGGTTTGTCCTGCTGTTTCTGGGCAAGTGCAGCTAATTTTGGAGTCGTGAATCTACTAATGAGTAGGGCGCGCAGCTCACCACTACCTGTAGGGGGCGCACCGCGCACCTCACCACTAGCCTAAGTTCTGGAAAACTTAAATATATTGGTAAATTTGTGTATTTTTCGACTTTTATCGTAGTGTAGTTTTCAATTCTATGAAATTACATTAGGGACACAGGACACGCGGTCGTGTCCTGTAACCCAGCATCTGTAGTTCACTCAACTGAAAACCTATGTAATCCCTCGCCGAAAAGTAAGCTATAGCCATCCTAAATCATTCATGTAAATTTGTAGGGGTAGTGCTAAGAGTGCCTACCCCCTATCTATCGGGGCAACCGGGCGTGGGATTGCCCCTACAATAATTACGCGAATGATTTAGGGTTGCTATAATACCAGATAAAAAAAGAATCCCACTTTAGGCCACCTCCCAACCCATATATAATCAGTCACTCCCCATTCTAAAATCTAAAATCTAAAATCTAAAATGGTTATAACCTGTATTCAGAGGAAGCTGATAAATGACTGGCAAATCAATAATTTTAGCCGTAGATCGCAATCATCGAAACTTGGAACTATTAGCACAATTTCTTAACAAAGAAGGATACCAGATGATCGCGGCTTATAACTATGAAGATGTTGCACAAGCTATCAGTCAGCCTGCTAGGATCGGGATGGCTTTAGTAGATATTTCTGGTTTCGATCGCCGGATTTGGGAGTGCTGCGAACAACTGCGAAATCACCAAATCCCTTTTCTGATACTCTCGCCCAAACAAAGCGCTGCTATTGGGCACGAAAGCCTCTGCCACGGGGCTCGGAATATGTTGGTAAAACCTTTGATCGTTAGAGATTTGCTGGGAATTGTGCACAGCTTGCTAGGAGAATCTGCGTGAGTCAAATTTTATTGCTTGTCGAACAGAAAGAAAATCGCCGCCTGTTATTAGAATGGCTAGCTGTTTACTATGAGGTATTGCTGCCAAACTCAACAGAAAATAGTGAGGAGTTTTTACCATTTAATCAATCTTTTGACCTGGCGATAATTGACGGTATTTCCCTGAAACGCCACTGGCAATGGGTTGCCGCCCAAAAACAGGCAGAACACCCGGTATGCTTGCCTTTTCTTTTGATTACATCCCGCTCGGATGTAGGGATGGCAACGCAATTTATTTGGCAAAGTATTGACGATTTGATTATCGCTCCGATCGAGAAGATTGAATTGCAAGCGCGGGTGGAGATTCTGCTGCGATCGCGCCAGTTGTCTTTAACTCTCAAATTGTCTCACGACCAACTCGATCGCACTTTGCAAACAGCCCAAGAACTCAATGAGATGAAAACATCTTTGCTGTACATGATTGCCCATGACGTTCGCAATCCTTTGAATTTCATCATCGGCACTACACAACTTCTTAGCAAGTACAAGTTAACATTAACAGAGGAGAAAACACAAGAACTTCTAGACAAAACTCAAGCAGCCGCCAAAGGTATAGATTTGTTATTAGATGATGTTTTGCTGCTGGGGCGTGTTGAGTCTGGAAAAACAGGTTTTTCCTTGCTACCGATAGACTTAGCAAAGTTGTGTAATGAGTTGGTAGAGGAATTTCAGAGCAGCCTGAAGTTGAAACATGAAAATGAGCGGGTGACGCTGATTTTTGTCAATCACCATCAATCCGCGATGGCGTGTTTGGAGGTAAGCTTGCTCCGGCGAATTCTGGGAAATTTGCTGTCCAATGCTATTAAGTATTCTCCCCCAAATACCGAAGTAATTTTTGAATTAAAACTTACTGAGACCGACGCAATTTTTTCTGTCCAAGATGCAGGAATTGGTATACCTGTCGCCGACCAAGAACGGTTATTTGATTCATTTTACCGGGCTAAAAATGTCGGTAGAATTCCCGGTACTGGACTGGGGCTGAGCATTGTTAAAAAATGCGTGGACTTGCAGGGTGGCGAAATTACTTTGATCAGTGAAGAAGGCGTCGGCAGTACATTTACAGTAACGCTGCCGATCGCACAACCTCGAAAAAAGCAAATCTCGCCTGCAACGCCGTGAACTAGATGCAGACATTATCTTGGGATATTCATCGATGGATTTGACGCCCCGGTGAGGCTCTACCTGGTAGTGTGACCCTGAGATGTATCCTCAAAAAACTGAAGAAAACTATCGCTATTTTACAACGCCAGAATTTGAAGAACCCTTAACAGCCGCTGGTCAAGTGATGAAATTGAGCAGCGTCGTTCCAGGAGCGATCGACAAGCCGGAGAATTGGCGATCGTTCCTCAAAGCTCGATCGGCATCGTAAAAAATGTTGAACGCACCCAAAAAATAATTAGATACCATTCAAAACTTATCTGAGTAGCCAGACTTTATATTTCTGAAAAAAAGCGACCCAACAACCGTCACATCTGAGATTATCTGATGAGTATTTTAACACTTTAAAAATGGTTAATAAACTCTTTTATGAATTATTTTCGGACTCTTGTGCCGTACAATCAATCAAGAGTTGAAGAGCGATCGCATGAGCTTTCATGTGGACAGTCCAACTGTTCAACTATTAATGGTTGAAACCTGATGTCTCCCGGTTCAATTGCCACTCTTCTCCACCAAGCTGGCAACAAGAGCAGCCAAAACTTACCCAAAGACACAGAACGCTGCTCGTGAACAAAAACCAAGGTCAGGAGAGCCACCAGTCGTAAAACGGCTGAGAGCGCAAACACCCCTGGCAAGCCACCGAGATTGGTCAAAGTGGCGAGAAAGCCACCCACGGTGATTCCCATTGCCCCAGTGACACCAGGAACCGCGGCCGCGATCGCAAAGTATATCGACTGATTCAACAGTGGTGCCACCGACATCATCAGATTACCACTGCACAGGTCGATCGCCGCCCACGTCCCACCGCCGATGATGTGCAACAGCGGGAACCAGACCCATAGGAAAATTGGAGCCGTTCCACCTTCTAGCCAGAGTAGAGGGGTCAGAGCCACCAAAACTCCCACTACTAGCATAATCGGGCGATTCCCAACCCGGTCAGCCAGCTTCCCCCAAAAAACCAGCATCAGCAAGTTAGCACCAGCACCTAAGCTGCTATAGAGCGTTACCACGCTGACATCTATCTTTAGGTCATCCAGCAAGTAAAGGTTAAAGAAGGGCGCGCTGACGTTAACGGCAAAGCTCCATAGACCAGAGTAAAGCAAAAACTTTAAAAAATTGGCTTCCTTGAGAAAGCTAAAAATTGTCCCTGTGGATGATTTTTCGCCTGTATTTGAATGCGTTACCTGTACAAGCTTTGGGTTCACATCGGTCATAAAGAACTGACAACCTAGACTGATGAGACCAAGCACAATTCCTAAAACCAAGATGGCACTGTAACCTTCGAGCCTCCCACCGGGCCAGTTCGATACCACTAGAGCCAGCAACGGCACACCAATGAGATTCGTCAAGCTGACAGCACTATTGCGAAAGCCAAAATACCGCCCGCGCAACCGCTGAGGTACTAACGCCGCCAACCAGCTCAAGAAGGAAGCCCGACCTAAAGATTCTAAGACTTGACTTACCCAGATGATTGCCAATGTCAACTGCACAAGCTGATGTCGGGCCAGATGAAATGAGCCTCCCAACCAAAGGGCTGGCACGAGAATCAGCCACAGCAGTCGCGACATTCCGAAAATGTAGAAGGAATACCAGTGGCGGCTCTGTGTTCGGTCTGCTATATAAGCTCCGAACGGTTGGAGCAGATTTACCAGTTGAGGAATGGAGGAGAGCATACCAATTTCGACTGGACCCGCCCCCAAATCGAGCAAGAAATTACTGAGCAACGCGCCGCCGATGATGCTGTAAAAAAGCGTAGCGAAAACACCGTCCAAAGTTAGTGCTCTGAGGCTCGATCGAGTTTCCGGTTTGGAAAGTTTTAGATGCCCATTTGTCAGAAGTACCGTCTCTGGTAAGGCTATATCCTCTTGGATTTCCTGAAGATCGAGAGGATTCGTTCCTACTAAGCTGTAATCTTCTTCTTGTTTTTCGAGCATACTGGATAGCCAATAGATAAGCTGCTACGCAGCTTAATTGTATAACATAACATTAAGTATTTTAAGGAGCACAGCCATAGATGCAAGCTAAAAGTCTATACGGTTCAGTTACAACTATTTATTCCTCGGAGATGCCCCTAAATCCCCCTTAAGAAGGAGGACTTTGAGTAAGTTCTGATATCCCTATTTTTAAGGATGGCTAGTAGGGGGGAGCGATCTTAACTGAACCGTATTGAGCTAAAAGTTATCGCTCTCAAAAGCAAAAAGAAAGATTACTTAAATAAATTAGAAAAAATAAGAATGCAAAAATTACAGATTAATTATTATTAATTGCATTATTAATAATTAATCAATAAATATAGCGGTTCTCAAAAAAGTGAGGTATGCCCTATGCCCACGGAGGCCTATGCCCTATGCCCATGAGTACCTCATATGAGAGATCGAAAGGCTATAGCTAAGTTTTGATAAATTTCCTATGCGACAGTAGGTTACTGGGTTCTTCAGGGTGAACCCAATAAAACAGAGAGCTTTTCAGATGGAAGAAGTCAATCGATTTTAGATTTTAGATTTTAGATTAAAGAATTGAAGCATTGACTTGCGCGAGATAAATACGTTCGGCAAGTTTCATCGGATACAGGTTTTTTATTTTTCCACGGATGAATCCGGGGGGTTGTATTTTGGAGGCTTTCGGTCAAGGTAACTTTAAGAAACCCACCTATTAGTATGAATTAAGGTTGCTAAAAATGAGAAGCTAATCACAGTTCTAAAGGAGCAATATCGTTCAATAAGTCTTCGATGATAAATCGCAGTAAAGATTGAGTTGCTAATATTAAACCTAATCGAGCTTGGGCGAGTTTTGGCTGTTCTATTTTAACTTCTCCCCAAATTCGGCACTGGCTGTAAAAAATCTGAAATGCTTCGCTCAAACTATTGGCTAATTTGAAATAATTGACAGGTTGTTCGCGGTTCTTTACCTCAAAATTAGGATATAAATTGTCTAGCACTGTTAAGAGTTGGGATATTAAACGGCGTTCTGCAGGATGCACTAACCGCAGTCGATCGCCCTCGTCAATCCAAGGGATAGGATTTGGACTCGCCAGCGACCAAATTTCCGGCGCTGTAGCGACATCGGGCTGCGCGATCGAAATTATCCGATCGCGGTGGGCCATTCGCAGCAGGGAACAGCAGCGCGCGTGGCTGTACTGAATGGGAAACAGTCGATCAGCTGACACAACAGAAGATAATATTCGAGATTCTAAAACTGGGAGGTTCGTTTGAGCTAAACGCTGCAACCAGACGGCTAAACCTGCATCAGTCAACTCCATCTCGATAATTCCCGCCGGCGCGACTTTAACGGCGAAATCCGGGTAGCACAGCGGTTCGAGAGTTTCTGCCAACTGTGCCGCGATTGTCTGCGGTGTCTGCTGCCAAGTTTTAGCCAATTTCAGGGCGATCGCAGACACGTACAGCACCCGCGCGCTATCTTTACTCCGATTTAACGGAAATATTGCACCATTCTCAATTACTTGTTTAGGGACAGGCAAGATGCCTGTTCCACAAGAAAATTCATCTCTTGTGGAATGGGCATCTTGCCCGTTCTTGAGAATGGTGCAAGATTTAAGATTTAACGGGAATATTGCACCATTCTCAATTACTTGTTTAGGGACAGGCAAGATGCCTGTTCCACAAGAAAATTCATCTCTTGTGGA
>NZ_JAUBTS010000021.1:0-68319 GCF_036705105.1 Microcoleus sp. B9-D4 | reverse complement strand
ATGGGCATCTTGCCCGTTCTTGAGAATGGTGCCACCTATGAGATTTAATGGAATTTTCCCTAGTGCCTCTTGCTGGCCGATCGCCCTTTGTAACCTTGAAAGCAAGAAACACTTCACTGTAACTTCCGGGCACTGGGAGATATTTGCTGTATCCATATCGGCTCATCCTACCGTAAGAGCAACGAGCGACTGTTACCACTTGCACTGTTCTTGTACGTTAAACTGCTGATGTCAGAGATAGTCGATCGGCTCCCCGGATCAGGGCTACCTCGAATTAATCGGCTTTCTAGCCATTTGTTTGCTAACTATACAATAATTTACGACAAATTTTTTGCTGAACTCTACCATTTTGATGTATTTTTTGCTACATTAAATCTTTCGGTAAAACTAAGAAAAGTCAGCACAGTTAAGAAGCGTGCAAGCTTGATCGGGGGTTGGTTGTCTCACTTGGTATCGCACTGCTGGCAAAAGCTGTTTTTCTCACTATCAAATATATCCCAGAGCCTCACTTATGCAATCAACTTCCACACCTCTAGAGACTATCGATCGACCTTTTATCACTTGGCAGCGAATTATCGACTGGGCCCAGGAACACTACCGCTGCCGGACTTTTAGCAAAGATGAGCGGATTCCCGCAAGACCCGGACTGCTGTATTTAGTCCAGAAAGGTTCTGTGCGGCTCGTAGGCAGCGCTCAAGTTAGCGCGGCAGCAGCGAAGTCAAAATCCGTTGACAAAACTACAGAAGAAGCTTTTTTGGGCTTCGTCGGGGCCGGTCAGCCCTTTGAACTGGTTGCTCAGTCTCCGTTTACTCTCCAAGCTTACGCTCATGCCGATCAAACTCACGTAGTGTGGATGTATTGGCACGACTTGGATAATTGGCCTCACTTTCGTAGGGAAATTTTGGATGCGTTTCGCTACCAACACCAGCGGAAACTTCTCTGGCTGAGCACTTTGGGACAGCGCCGGACGATCGACCGACTGTTGGGATTTCTCACTTTGTTGATCGAGGAGTTCGGCGAACCTTACGTAAGTGACGACGAACCGGATGTGGTTCGGGGCTACCGGCTGCCTTGGGCCTTGACTCACGCTCAAATTGGCAGCGCAATTGGCTCAACGCGGGTGACGGTGACACGACTGATGGGTAAGTTGCGATCGAAAGGTTTGATTAATACTGAGGATGATAATTTAATCTGTTTGCCGGCTAAGTCTAACCCCCAAAAGACAAAAAACCACAAGCAGGACGTAGAAGATTCCCTGGAAGATTCCCTGGAAGATTCCCTGGAAGATTCCTTGGATGATTCCTTGGATGATGAAGATTCTCTCGAAGAATCTGCATAAAATCCTGCGGTAAATTGCCAACAAACAGCACGTCACTATTAGTTTTGGGCAGTCGCGCTCGATCGCTCGACAGTGTACGATTAATTGTGTAAAATTTTCCCGTTCTCGAAAGGTGCGACTGACAATGACCGATGACAAGCAAAAATCTTCAATCCCGAACAATCAGCAACGGGTGGTATTCTGCGACTTTGACGGCACGATAACTGTTGAAGAAACTTTTGTGGCAATGCTCAAGCATTTCGCACCCGAATTGTCGTCTCAACTGATGCCTGAAATCTACGCTAGAAGGCTGAGTTTGCGATCGGGAGTGCGGCAGTTATTAGAGTCTATTCCCTCGGAACGTTACGGGGAAATTGTGGAATTTTCTAGGGGAAGGCTGATGCGGCCGGGATTGTTGGAGTTGCTGGATTTTTTGGACGAAAAAAAGGTAGATTTTGCGATCGTTTCCGGCGGTCTTCGGATTATGGTAGAGACGGTAATGGGCGATTTGGTACACCGGGCGAGCGTTATTTATGCTGTGGATGTGGATGCTAGTGGCCCTCGCTTGCAAGTCAATTCTGAGTTTGAAGGAGATGAGGAATTGGTGTCTAAGGTGCGGGTGATGGGCCAGCACCCTGCCCAGGAACAGGTGGCAATCGGAGATTCCCTGACGGATTTTAATATGGCTTTGCAGGCTTCCTCGGTGTTTGCGCGCGATCGGCTTGCCCAGTATCTAGACGAACAGCAAAAGCCTTATACTAAATGGGATAATTTTTTTGATGTGTTGGAAAATTTGTCCCAAAAATGGAATTGAAACTATCGCCTTTCTCAGGTAATATAAATTCCGTTTGCATCGGTATTGTATGATGTTAAATTTTGTAGGGGCCCGTGAGCCAGCAACAATGGCCTATAATAGACAATATAATAAACCCGCCCCCGTGCATATAAGTCCGATGCTACTGGATTTGATATAAGGATCGCGAATTAAATAATTTACACAAGTTGGTGGGGAGTAGGGGTTGGGTTTATAGCCCGCCCTTTCTGGACGGGCGGGACGCCCATCCCACAAGAACCATCACGCATTCTAAGTTATTTAATTCTCATTCATAAGGTACGCAGTGCACACCCTACTTTTAGATAGATCGGCGCAATTCCTATTAACGTAAAAAGTAGATTAAAAATTGAGGATTTGTAAACAATGAGTGGCGATTTGAGATCGGATTTAATTGCAGCAGCCAAACATTTTTACGATCGCGGTTGGATGGTTGGGACTGCTGGCAATCTTTCAGCCCGCTTACCCGATGGCAGTTTTTGGATTACTGCTAGCGGCCGCGCGAAAGGGCAGTTAACTGAACAAGATTTTATCAGAATGAACTCAGACGGCGCTATTGTTGAGCAACCTGTTGCCGACAGCCGCCCTTCGGCCGAAACCAGCATTCATTTAGCCGTTTACAATTGTTTTCCAGACGCTAAAGCTTGCTATCACGTGCACTCCATTGAAGCAAATTTAGTTTCTCGGCTAACCGCAGGAGATGCAGTGCCTTTACCCGCGATCGAAATGCTCAAAGGTTTAGGGGTGTGGGAGGAAAACCCGCAAGTGTCGATACCCCTCTTTACAAATTATTTAGAAGTCCCTAAGATAGCCAAGGAAATTTGCGACTTCTTTGCCATTTGTGTGCCCTCTGTACCCGCTTTGTTAATTCGCGATCACGGCATCACAGTCTGGGCAGACTCGCCAGCGGCCGCCTACAATTACGTAGAAATTGTAGAATACATTTTTCGCTATACGATCGCAGCCCGCCAATTAAATTTAAATTGAAGATTTGGGATTTGAGATTGATCGGTGCATGAATTCGGAATGTATGTAGGGTGCGCCCTAAGCAGCTTACGGCTATTACCGCTATGATTAGCATCTCAAACCACTTTTTGTCTCCCGGACTGTAGGAAACGAGCAAACATTCAGAAGAAGCAACAGTTATGGCTAAATATACCAGAATTTTATCCATAGATGGAGGCGGAATTAGAGGAATTATTCCCGCGCAAGTTTTAGTTAGCGTTGAGTCAAAGCTGCAACAAAAAAGTGGCAACCCAGATGCGAGAATAGCTGACTATTTTGATTTAATCGCGGGCACGAGTGCGGGAGGAATTTTAACTTGCATCTATTTGTGTCCCGATGCCGAAAATCCCAGCAGGCCTCGGTGGGCAGCCCAAGACGCTGTTAATTTTTCGATTAAGAGCGGCCGCGACGTTTTTAAGACTTCATTATGGCAAAAAGTCAGATCTCTAGATGGTTTGAGAGATGAGAAATATCCCAGGGAGCCCTTAGAAAAATTATTTGGGGAAAATTTTAGCGATTACAAACTCAGCGAACTGCTAAAACCTTGTTTAATTTGCAGTTACGACATCGAAAGGAGAAAAGCTCACTTCTTCGATCAAATAGATGCTCAAAAATGTCCAGCAGAAGACTATTTCATTAGAGATATCGCCAGAGCAACATCGGCAGCTCCCTCTTATTTTGAGGTTGCTAAAATCTACTCTTTTAGCAATGAATGCTACGCTTTAATTGACGGGGGAGTATTCGCAAACAATCCCGCACTTTGTGCCTATGCAGAAGTTAGAAATAAATTCATAATTCCTGACGACCGCCCCGACAAAGGCCCGACAGCAAAAGATATGGTAATTTTATCCTTGGGAACCGGAGAAGCTCAGAAAAAATACCCCTACGAAAGAGTAAAAAATTGGGGTCAAGTTGAGTGGGTTGAGCCTTTGATTAATATCATGATGACGGGAGTTGCGGAAACTGTAAATTATCAACTAATTCAAATTTATGATGCGGTTGAAAGACCGAATCAATATTTGAGAATTACTCCCGATTTGATCCACGAACAACCGCTGCAGATTGATGATGCCTCGGAAGATAAAATATCAGACCTGCTGAGAATTGGCAAAGAGCAAGCCGAAAAGAATAATGAACAGTTGGATAAGTTTATCGACTTGTTACTTGCGGAGTAGTCCTAGAGTTTTAGATTTTAGTCATATTGTAGGGTGGGTTGGGCGCGGCGATTAAGTTAAGTCACCAATAAATAAATCTTAAACCGCGCCTAACCCACCAACTGCAGGGCTGAGAGACAAAAAATATATGTAGACAAATCGTGCAATAATTGCTGTAGGATTGCCGAAAATCTATATGTGGCAGTGCTTCGCCCTGTTTGCAATTAATCGCGAGCCGTCAGTCATTGGTTAAGAAATACCAAGAAAAGCACGATCGACCTTTAGATGAAACCTTCAATAACAGGTGGTTTCAGCGGTTTTTTGTGACGTTGTTCCTGGGTGGCCAAGTGCTGCTACGCATACTCCAAGGCAAAATTGACCACCGCAAAATCATGGAACATTTAGTAACAGTAGGCCTGGATTCTTTCCGATCCGTGCTGCTAATAGCCTTTTTTGGCGGCATGATTTTCACATTTCAATCAGCCAGAGAATTGGTGCGTTTTGGGGCGGTAGGGGCGATGGGAGGTGCGTTTGCTGTGGCATTTTGTGGCGAATTAGCACCACTTTTAACGGCGGGCGTGGTGGCGGGACAAGTAGGTTCGGCCTTTGCCGCGGAGATAGGAGAAATGCAGGTGACGGAACAAATAGACGCCCTGTATATGTTAAGAACAAATCCGGTTGATTATTTAGTAGTGCCGAGGGTGATAGCTTCCTGCATCATGCTGCCGATTTTAACAATTTTTTCGGTAGCGGTGGGGATTTTGGGCGGGCTGTTTGTGGCGGTTAATTTTTATAATGTGGAACCGTCGGTATTTTTGGAATCGGTGCGGACTTTTTTGGGGCCTGGGGATTTAGTAACTGTGGTTATTAAAAGTTTTATTTTTGGGTTGATAATTTCCCTTGTCGGTTGCGGTTGGGGATTGACGACGGTGGGCGGTGGGAAAGGAGTCGGCCAAGCTGCAACGGCGGCGGTGGTAACTTCTTGGGTGTTGATTTTTGTGGCAGATTTCTTTTTATCGTTATTGATATTTCATGAGTTGAGGATGCTCAAAAGTTGATAATCTTGGCGATTATAGCAGGAGTCAGGAGTCAAGATGATTAAATATTAAGGGTTTGAACAATCATCAACCCGATTGCCACCAGGATTGCTATAAAGTAACATGAAGATTTTTTAAACCGCAGATGAACGCTGATGCAATTTGATCGGCGTTCATCCGTGTTCATCCGCTGATATCTCCGGTTTAAAACTCTCAACTTCCGATGGTAGATTGGAGAAAGGAGGACGATACACTCGAATTGCCTGAATAGGCACTTTCCCATCTGTTTCGGGGACGATTTCGAGGGTGTGTTTGGAGTTGCTCAAATTCTGAGCCAATGTTGTAGAATACTCGCGGCTTGAATCTGTAATTTGTGGAGGAACGTATGAATCAACAAACATTGGTCGCACTTGCCAGGAAATCTCAAAGCCTTTAGGCGTAGGTTTTTTAGAGTATTCATAAGAATTTTTCAGCCACCAGTTTCTCGGTTCAATCACGACGCGGCCAGAGTTTGAGACAAACATTTCTTCGTTTGTACCGCTGCCGTCGTAACCTGTTTTAGAACCTATAACGTCAAATTTAAACTTGCTGGCGTCGCTGTTAATGTCAGTAATCACGGCTTTCCAATCTTCGACGATTAGCGGTTTTTGGCTGGATACTTGGATGATTGCTGGCCAACCGACGCCAAGGCTAAGGCTAGGTCTGGTGATGCTGTAAAGTTCAGGAAATTCTGAGGGTTTTTTGCCGTCGATCGCAATTTTAGCAGAAATTGCCTTGCCGTTGAAGGTTTTATCGGCGATCGCATCTATTCTATTTCCTTCAAATTCTAAAACCCACTTGCCATCTTTCCACTTAACATCGCTGCCAACCGTATAGGTTTTCACTAAATCCTGCTGCGGTTGAGGAGAATTTGGGTTGTACCGCAGATGCGGTTTTATGAGAGCAGCTAGGAGAAAGTTTCCCCAATCGTTGAGGTGAATGTTGTCGCTCAATAGCTGTTGTGGCTGCAAGCGATTGTCTTTCAAATACCTGCGCCAAGGTTCGCGAATTTCCGCGATTTCACAGCCGTATTTATCGGCCAACTCGGGCAGCCATTTAGTAGAATGAGTGTTGTGCCATTCGTATCTGCTGACTGAATTGGGATCGTCGCTGTTGCCGGTCGGCATCCAGTCGATGTGGTCTGAATGCAAGAGTATTTCGCTAGCAGTGCGGCGGCGGACATTGGCAATTAGGGCTTCGTAATCTTCATCGCCTCCGTAGACGTGAAAAATTAGCAAGTCTGGATAAAAAGGATACAAATCGTGTTCGCTGGGACGGATTAAAATCGGGGCGGCAAATCCTCCGATCGCCCGATTTTCCACAATCAAATCTGCATTGGGAAATCGCTGTCTCAAATCCTTCACTACATCTTGCCACCAGTCTTGTTCTGTGATGGATTGACCGTAGAATAGAATACGCACTTGGCGGCGGTTGGTTGGAGTGCTAGCAGCAAGTAGCCCCATCGTCCTTTGAATCCTCGCTCCAAAATTAGCACTATTTGCAATAGGAGCGGGTGGGGGGAATGGGGTAGAGGCCACTATTTTTTTGATACCCGGAAGTAACAGAAAGCTCAGACACAAAAAAAGCAGCCACAAGTAGCGAGAAATCTTGGATTTTCTGCTATTTCCTTGGTGTTTTGCCATTGTTTTATTTTTCCCTGTCCGTTTCACTTTGCTCCAGGCGACTGTGGGATGAATGCTACGCATCTAATCAGTAGCTGTAGCGTGCTTATGGGCGCACCTCACGAGTAGCTGTAGTGTAGGCTGTATGGAAATATATTACCAAATTGAGCGCGACAAAAAGTGATATAATGCCAGCTAATTAATTGCAGGAGATAGATCGCACGTCAAATGGATTACAAAACAGCCCGCAGTTTTCTGATCGACCAAGGAACCGCCCTGGAAACCAAGAAAAATCCCGACGCCTTCCTGATGCGTCTCAAACAAGGTCAACCGCCCGTACCCGGACAGGTGACATCGATTTTATTAGCTTTAAAAATATTGTTTGAAGGGCTGCAAGAATCTCCAATGCTCGATCGACAATTAATTTCGGCACTGCATTTACTGTCAGTAGAAGGTTTGCAGCAATTTGAAGCTGGACTCCGCAGAGGAGTTTCTTGGCCACCGCTGCTGAAGGAAGACTTAAATCGAATTGCGATCGCAGTCAAGAATATCTTTTCCGGCGTCTGGCAATAATTAGCTCAGCAAGCACCGAGCCCGATACCCACCGCCAGCAGACTAATTTTTTTTTCTACAATTATTTGTAAAATTTTATGTTAATCTTGCTACATTTACCCTCCAATTGTGGCATCTTAATATAAGAATCAGTTCTCACAAACACTTGGAGAGACTACCATGAACGCCGAAGAAAAAGCTAGACAACTAATTGCACGAGAACGGCAGCATAGCGAACACTTGCACGAATCTATGCTCAACCGTTCCTCCCACGAGCTAGAAACACATGGCGAGGGAATTGCTGAAGAAAAAGCCAGAGAATTAATGGCTCAAGAAAGGCAGCACAACGAACACCTGCACGACTCTATGTTAAGCCGTTCCTCTCAAGAAGTAGAGGCATCGATCGCACCGGATGACACTGACAAATAAATTTTGTAAACACAAGACTTACGGACAAAAAACCAAGAAACCTGGTTTTTATACCATTTTTCATACCCTAACAAAGGGCTGTAAAAATGTTTTTGTATAAACAACCAGGTTTCTGAGTCCTGCAATAGTTCAGCACTGCAAAACTATACTCAAATCGAGGAGAATTTTAGGTGCAATCAAAACAGCCCTTGCTCGGTTTGCAGCCGCTATCACCAACCTCAAATCGCCAAATATAGCAAGAGAAAATGCCAAGTTCTACTGCTCGCGAAAGCTTTCGAGGGATGCCAAAAGAGCTGGCAGTCCCGCTAGCGCGGCCGACACCAGAGCCTCATCTTTGTAAACTCGCGAGCGCAGAATACGGGTACTTTTAGACGCAGAGGTGAAAGAGCCTCGCCGTTGGGAATTTTCGGTTTCAAGCCGCCCTAAATTTTTTGTTTCTTGCGTCACGCACAACATAGCAGTATCCTCGCAGTATCGTCAATTAATCCCTAAATATGCGCCCGTAAAATTTCTCACGGCTTGCTGTATATTTCTATTATTACTCAGATAGGTAACAGAGATGAAAGCATGAAATAATTATTCACGATAGCTAGGGATCAACTTAAACTGCTTAACGGCTTTTATTAACTTGTTACACGGCGGGTTTGTTTAAGCCGATCGCCCACGACGACACAGACACCAGCAACCAAAAAGGCGATCGCCCCCACCATCGCCGTTGTCACAGCAGGAATCGCCTTTGGTGCCACAAACACCACAGAGTATAAACTCATCCCCAGGGAAAAACCACCAAAATACAAACCTACGCCAAATCCTCCCCGCAGCGGAGGAACCAGAGACAAAGCAAAAGGAACCGTACCAGTAGTAATCAAACTATTAGTAAAAACCACAGCCAAAACAGTCGCCACCACCATCACCAATCCCTGACTAAAAACCATTGCTAACAGCAAAATAGCCGTTGCTACCAATCCACCCAATAGCATCCGCTGGTTTCCCAAGCGCACCGCAATCACCCCAGCCAGCAAAGAAGCAAAAGCCAAAGCCAAAGTAAATCCCGCCATTAAAAACTTACTATCAACACCGGCGATTTGAGTTTGGAAAACATGGGGCAAAATCCGTTCCCCCATCGCCCGACTTCCCCAAGCCACAGCCATTCCCGTCACCGCAATTAAGCCCACCGCTGTGATAGAAACTCCCTCAGAAATTGCACTAGCCGGCGGCAATTCCGACAGCGCAGCATCAGGATTAACCGATCGCAAAAAAGCCACCGCACCCAACAATACAAACGAACCAATAGCGAAGGCAAAAGCTGGGCCCAAACTCAGAATAAAATCCCCCGCAACAGGCCTTGCCGCCCCAACCAATCCCCCCACAAGAACCAATAAACTCATGGCTTGGGGCAACTGCGTTTGAGTTGCATATTGGCCCAACAGTGACACTGCGGGCGATCGAAACATCGCCATTGCGATCGACCAAGCTACTATTACCACAGGGAAAAGCCAGCGCAGGGGCGAGACTGGATTGCCGAAAATAAAAATAGCCGGAATCGCAATAAATAACACCGACGACAGAATAGTGCCGACAACAATTAGCGGAAAACGAGTGCCCATCCAGTGACGCTGCTTGTCAGAAAGCCAGCCAAAAAAAGGTTCGATCGCAATTGCCAAAGTATCCTCCAGAATTGTGATTCCCCTGTCGAGTCCCGGAAAACCAAATCCCGCTAAAAGTTGAGGCAAATACAGTCGGTAAAGCATCCAACTCAGAGTAATTGCCCCTTGCAAAGCCGCCACGCCCCCGACTTGTCGCCACAGAATGAAAGACTGAGATTGAGAATTTTTCATGTTTTTGACAATATTTTATGCGATCACCAGGGGGCGGGTTTATCTATACTATTAGCTACCTAAAATCTCTCTGGTGAAATCCGTACCTTGTATTTTGAAAGAGGTAAATGGCGATTTATGGTTGCACGGGGGCAGATTTATGAGATGATTGGTCTTAGGCACTGATGGTTGGTATAACCCGCCGCTACAAGTTATCTTCTTTAGCTATGTTTTTTGTACCACATCCCCTTGTAGCACCAACAGTTATAGCTCAAATTAGACCGACTGTCCAAAGCTTGCGCGACGGAGACTACCGCTACCGAGACTCCTTTGTGCTCGATCGACCTTTTCGAGAAATTCAATTTCGCAAACAAGACAGATACATCACCGGCAGCGATTCCGACAAACGCACGGGCAAAAGTTACTGCTTCCGGGGCATCCCCCAGCACAACAACATTATTAACATCACGGTAGCGATCGAAATTTCCCCAAAAACAGCACAGCAAACCCAGTGGAAATTAGCACCGGGAAACCCCATTAATTTCGACAAGCTTTATCCCCTGCAAGCTGGGCCGGGATTAGAATTGTACAAATGTTTGACAGCATTTTTACCAAAATTGAAGGATTAGTTATATCAATTCCGGTTACACCGTCAGGTGATTGTTGACTGTTGACTGTTGACTGTTGACTGTTGACTGTTGAAGGAGGGGTCGAAAAACTGAATATTTGAGTGTTAACTGTTGACTCGATTTTATGATTCCGATGCAATCGGAAACGATATTATTCGTTACTTGTTAGTGGTTATTTCTTAATCGCTTTGGCTTGTTAATAACCAATAACATTCGTTAACAGTTAACAATTAACCGTTAACCGTCAACCGTCAACCGTCAACCGTCAACCGTCAACCGTCAACAGCCAACATTTAACTCCCTAAGAACCAGCATTTTCCAATTCTTCCCGCAGCATTTCCCGGTAGACTTTCGGCAAACGAGAACTCATAGAATTGTTTTCAATTCCATATCCCAAACTCGTCCAAGTTCCCGAAAGCATCCGCAATACATCCGTTAATCTTTCCTGCCGCAACATCTCAGAAATATCAGCTTTCCAAAACTTGCGATCGCTCAACCAAGCATAAACCACAGCATCCTGATCTTCTGGTTCAAAACTGTAATCTTCCCAAAATAAAAAATTAGCACGACGCGCCTGATAGCGCTTAGCCTTCTCCTTCCAAGTCGAAGTCAGAAATTGATACCGGCCCGCAGCGGTAGTACACTTGCCTCGATTCGGGCCATTAACAATCTTCACGCACCAGTCAGGATGGCGGCTCAAATCTAATATATATTTGCCACCGTAAACAACGTGATAAGGCCGAGAAACATTCGACTCGCTAGCAGAAATAGTTCGCATCAGGGCTCGAATGTAAGGATCGCCCGTTTTAATAGCCAGCGGCGGGAATTTTCCCCGCCCGCTTACCGACTGCGACAACTGCTGATTTCCCCGCAAACTGTCAACCAAAAAAACACCGCCGCCAATCACAGCGCCGATTAAAAGTATAAATCCGAGGATTTGAATCTCCGATCGCCTCAGCAAACCTCTTTTGCGACGGCCCAATTTCTCAGCTTCTAGCAAAGTCATTTCCATTTCCGCAAATTCGGCTAATTTTCGAGCCGCCCGCATCCGGCGCACCCGAAAATCGTATTGATATAGCGGCGCGGCTACCAGCGTTAGACTCGATAAAACCCCCGCCAATTTAATCATCCAGAAATCTAATTCACCGGCTACCGCAACATTTGTCAGAGTAGATATTCCTGTTAGTAACTGAGCCGGATCGATCGATCGCGCGGGCCAATAAAAAATCGCAAGTTGCACCAACAGCGACAAATTAAATGCAAAAAAAATCACTACAACAGCATTCAAGCCTTCTCGCAAGTGCGATCGAATACCCGTATGCCGACGCTTGAACTTGCGCGCAACGCGAAAGCGGCCCGGCAGCATAATTAGTAAGGGATTTAAGATTTTGACTGCTAAAAAGTGACAAACAAAAAACACAGGCAACTGAATCAGCCAAGCCGCCAGCAGTAGAGTCAGAAAGCCGATATCGTCGCTGACAAAAGGAATGCCCCTGCGAAGGACAAAACTAAAACTCTGAGCGAGAGCAAATGCCCTTAACCACGAAATCGGATAGGGGAACCAAGCTGGCCACTTGAGAGTTTTCATGCTGGGAGAGGGAAATTTCAACGGCGAATCATAAAACTATAAAGATTTTGCCAGATTTGGCGATCGGAAAATAGTTGTAGGGTGCGTCAGCCCCAATCTTTGACCCAACTCACATCTTGCACCATTCTCGATCGGCCTTTTTTGGGCGGGCAGGATAAGGCTTTTTTGGGCAGGCATCCTGCCCGCCCTACAAGAAAATGCACTTTTTGTGGAACAGGCCGGAAAGCCTGTTCTTGACAATGGTGCAACATCTCAGACCCAAATCAAATGGTTTTTTGTCTGACCGAAAGCATCCAGGATACCCGCCACGTGATTCATTCCGAAAGCAGACTCAGGACCCAGAAATAAAAAACCTGTATCCGATAAAGGAGCCCCCGAATTTATCGGTGGGGTCAATGCTTCAATCTAAAATCTCAAATCTAAAATCTAAAATCGATTGACGCACCGAACCCAAGCGAGGCTAATTCAATCAAATCACACTGGCAAACAACTCCTCAAAACTCTTTTGCGGAGCCTCCGACTTCGCCACAATTTCCACAACCTTGTTGCGAGAAGTCGGCTGAAACAGCGCCTCCACGCACACTTGGGCTACCTTGGTGCGGGGAATGCTGCTCTCAAACATTTTGTCGGCACCAGTCATGACGATCGCATCTGAATTATCCTCATTTTTGAGACCGCCCGGACGGACGATCGTATAAGTCAAGCCGCTTTTTTGCAAATACTCCTCGGCTTGCTTTTTCCAAACCAAAATCAGCCAGAACAAATTCAGCGGGTGAAAAAACTGAGAGACGCACAGAGAAGTCACAAGCACAAAATGCTCAATGCCCTTAGCCTTAGCTGCATCCACCAAATTTTTAGTACCTTCAAAATCCACCTTGTAAGGCGCTGTCGGGTCAAAACCAGGGGCCGCCCCTGTCGCGCACAGCAATACCGTACTATCGCCGATGGCATCGCCCAGGGAAGTTGCATTTAATACATCCCCAGTAACTAACTCAGCCTCCGGTGGTAAAATTTGTCTAGCTGTGTCTAGATTTCGGACTAAGGCGCGCACGGGAATACCTCGCTTGACTAATTCTGCGACGATTCGGCGGCCAGTCTGACCTGTGGCTCCTGCTACAAATGCTTTCATATGTCGAGTTATGCTGAACTAGGGTAAGTTTTGTTACTATCAATTTCTCAATTGTAGGGAGGAAACTTCCTTAACACATCCCCAACCAGATTGATTGGCGTGTATAACAGGAGAGCATAATATGAAGCACGATTCCGCTGAATATCAAACTGTTGAAGCTTCTGACGAAAATTACTACCCAGATGCGACTTTCCAACAGCCCGAAAGTGGAAGCGCGGATGCACCAGAGGAAGTTGAGCCGATTTGGTTTCACACGCATTTTGAAGACAGCATGGAGATGTACGCGGATGCGGAGACGGTGGCGCAGCATTTGAACAACCACAAGAGTTGGTTTTGCCAGTGCGCTTCGCCGATGAAGGCCGAGCCGATCGGCGAAAACGGCTATGATTTATTAATCGGGCGTTTTGGGGCTTTCGGCTACCGCGTTGAAGCGAGAATTGGTTTAGAGTTGCTGCCGCCGGATGCTGAAGGCTGCTATTTGATTAAGACTATTCCGGTTCCGAATTATACCTCGCCTGGGTATGAAGTGGATTTTCGATCGGCAATGAAGCTAGTGGAGATACCGTCTCAGGAGTTTGCCGCCGATTGGCCGAGCTCGGAACGTGCTAAGCTGCCGCCTGCGATTACCAGCGCTACCTGGAAGCTGGATTTGGCTGTGGGGGTTTGTTTTCCTAAGTTTATTCGATCGATGTCTCAACCTTTAATAGAAAAAACCGGCGATGCGCTTTTGGAAAAAATCATCAAACAAGTTAATCGGCGCTTGACTTATAAAACTCAGCTTGTTTTTCACGAAAGTTTGGGCATTCCTTTTCCGAAAAATCCTAAGAAACATTAAGAATACTTACGCTCTAACCTGTTGTGCATTTAAATTGTATGTTAAGTGCGGGTTCTCCTGCCCAACCCCTACTCCCCACAAGAGTAAAGATTTATTTTACTCTGCAATTTAAATGCGGATTAGCTTAACTCACATTTGTAGGGTGTGCACTGCACACCTTACTCATAAGTTAGACTTCGGCGTGAGTGCTCAGTCGCACAATTTTAGATGAAATTATTGGGAATAATATCATTTCCGGTTACACCGGAATGATGTTGACGGTGGACTGTTGACGGTTCACTGTCAACAGTCCACCGTCAACCGTTAACTGGAATTTACTATTCCGATGCTAACGGATTTGATATAACTGATTGTGTATGGGTTGGGATCACGAGTCTACAGTTGCTTTTTTGAAACTGATATCACTTCCTCCAGGTGCTTAGAGCGAGCCTTATGCCTATGTTTTTGAATCCAACACTTGCTTGAGCAGTTAATCAAAATAACCAAGTTATTGCTAATAAAATTTAAGGGTAAGGTCATGATTGCATTTGCCATATAGCAATCCTTGCAGGAGTCGTAAATTTTTGACCCCACCCCAACCCTCCCCGAACCCGCTGGGAGTCCGTAAGAAATTCACAAATGATGCGAGGATTGCTATATGCTGATTTCTTATTACGGGAATTAGTTTTTATTATGGGTCAATTTAGCACAGGGTTGGACACAATAGTTTCAAGTCAGATGCCATCAACTTCGACAACATTGTTATTAAAAAATTCTGCTTCTGTCATCATGCTTTCCCTCCTTATTGCCTCCTGATTAAGCAATGTAGCCGACGCACTTAAAAGGTGGCTCCGATCGCCCTCGGAAACCAGCAAGTGTCTCAGATCACAAGGCAGATCGATCGCCCTCACTGCCCAAAACCGTAAAATTATGTAACATTATGTAAAGAGTTATCAAAGAACTCTTGCCATATCCGTAGAAAGTTATGACAACAAAACTAAGAGCTAAACACACAGAGAAAATGGAGAGAGACTTGCACGAGTTGAGGGCAGACCAAGAACTGATTCTCAATCAAGTAGACAATGCGATCGCTCTGTTCGACTCGTCTGACTGCTTAGTTTTGTTTAACAAAAAATTGGCGGGAATCTGGGGACTGTCCCCAGAATGGCTGGAAACAAAGCCGAAGTGCCACTTGCTGTTTGCGGAAATTGTCGATCGGGGTTACTTGTCCCTTCAGCAGTGGCAAGAGTTTCAGCAAGCACTCGAAAAATCTCAGCATGAAAGTTTATCATTTTATTTCGAGCAATCCAATGCGGTTTGTTTGGAGGTGTGCGCCACGATTACCAACAGCGGCGGACGGCTGTTTACCTTTCGAGATGTTACGGTATACCAAAACTCCCAAGCTAGCTTGAACGCAGAAGTCAGGCGGCTGAGATTTCTTTTAGGTTTAACCGAACGCCTGCAAAAGTCTGACAGTTTGCAAGAAATAGGTCAGTTTGCCCTCACCTATTTAGTAGAGGCAATGAATGCAGCTTTCGGAGATGTCAAGGTGATTAACGGCAAGGGAAACGATCGGCAAGCGTCGGGGATTTGCAACCAAGTTTCTAGTCAATTTTTGGCTACTTACGGGGAACCCGTAGTCGCAGGAATGCAAGCATTGCTCGACCAAGGCATTCCCTACGGCATCGGTTTGCTGTGGGAAGTGGTGAAAACTGGTAAACCTGTGTTTGTCGAGGATTATGCCCAACATCCCAATGCCGTGCCGGAATTTCGGCATCCGGGAATCGGACAACTGGGCATTTTTCCGATCGCAGCCACCGACGGTACAATTATTGGCGTACTGACGCTGGAGTCTCGCAACGTCAAAAAACTGCAAACCGCCCTCAACCAAGAAGTGCTGGAGGCTGCTTGCCGGACTTTGGGGGCGGCCATCGAGCGGGCTCAGACACAAGAAAACCTGCGCCAAGTTAACGAACAATTAGAGTATTCTTCTCAGTTGAAATCTGAGTTTTTAGCATCAATGTCCCACGAATTGCGGACGCCTCTCAACAGCATTCTCGGCTTTTCTGACTTGCTGCTGCGGCAAACTGCTGGACACTTGAGCGATCGACAAATCAACTATTTAGACCTGATCGAAAAAAGCGGCCAGCACTTGTTGCAGTTAATTAACGATATTCTCGATCTTTCTAAAATTGAAGCCGGGAAAGTAGAACTCAATTTACAACCTGTTCGCGTTCACGAACTCGCGACAGACTGTCTAAAAATGATGCAGCCACGGGCAGACAAAAAGCGAATCGGTTTGTCTTTAGAACTCGACTACCGTATTACTAAAGTTTGGCTCGACGAACGGCGAGTGCGACAAATTGTGATTAATTTACTTTCCAATGCCATCAAATTTACCCCCGAACAGGGACAAGTTAAACTCAGCGGGCGTCTGGCCTACGGCAGCGAAATAGACGGCGACTACCGGCCGGATTGTTCTCCTGTAAATGCCAGCACTCCTTATTTTTGTTTAGAGGTAAAAGACTCCGGCATCGGCATTCCTCAAGACCGCTGGCACTTG
The DNA here is from genome assembly GCF_036705105.1 of Microcoleus sp. B9-D4. Lineage (NCBI taxonomy): Bacteria > Bacillati > Cyanobacteriota > Cyanophyceae > Oscillatoriales > Microcoleaceae > Microcoleus > Microcoleus sp. B9-D4. The sequence goes on along the minus strand of NZ_JAUBTS010000021.1, from coordinate 51,791 downwards.
CTATTTCGACCTTTTCAACAGGTGGATTCTTCCCTGACTCGGAGGCACGAAGGTACAGGTTTGGGTTTGGCTTTGACTAAACGTCTGGCAGAATTGCACGGGGGAACTGTTTCTTTTCAATCGGTTTGCGATCGGGGAAGTCTTTTCCGCGTTTGGCTGCCTTTGACAGAGATGCGTCAACAGTTGGGAAACTTTGCTTCTTGTGCTTTGGATACCAAGTTAGTTCCTGCTTCTGCGATTGCTTTACCAATTGCCAGGAAGCGGATTTTGATTGTTGAAGACCAGCCTTTTAACCAAATGTTAATTTCTGAGGTGATGGAATTGGAGGGGTACGGGGTAGAGATACTCGCGGATGGGAAGGCGATGGTCGATCGTATTCTCGCCGCCTCTGCTGCCCCGGAGTTGCTGCCGGATTTGATTTTGATGGATATTCAGTTGCCGGATGTTGACGGCTTTGAGTTGATGCGCCGAGTTAAAGCAGATCCTGTCTGGGATTCGGTACCGATGATTGCGGTGACGGCGATGGCGATGCCCGGTGACAGTGAGCGATGTTTGGAAGCTGGCGCTTCTGCTTATTTAAGCAAGCCACTGGATTTGAATTTGACGATCGCTACAGTCCGTTCTTTTCTTGGCTAACAATAATTATTTGCAGTTCCAGCACTGCAATTTATGATAATTGATAACAACCAAGGTTAAACTCAATAGTAGATAAATATCTATATGACTTGCCCGCACTTGCCTCCGAAAGCCTGTTCCTACGAAAAATATCGAGTTTAGTAAGGAGAATATACCAATCAACCCGTTTTCGAGCTTCCCCACGCGCAACTTCCGAGCTAAATTCAATATATTATATCATATTCCATGTCAAACAAGTCGCCCTGCATCATGTTGGTTGATGACGAGCCAGCTAATCTGACTTTACTGGAAGAGTTATTGCACCTGAAAGGATACGCTACAGTATCAGCGCTATCTGGCCATGAAGCGCTCTCGCTTGCCCGCGCCTCTCGACCCGATTTAATTTTACTAGATATTATGATGCCGGAGATGGACGGTTTTGATGTGTGCGATATCCTACGGAAGGATACGGCATTGCAAACTGTACCGGTGATTTTTTTAACTGCCCTCGATGACGATATGTCTCGCATCAAAGGGTTAGAAATGATGGCTGATGATTATTTGACAAAGCCTTTTAACAGTCGTTTGTTGCTGGCAAAAGTGGAAAATATTTTGCAGTTGAGTCAAATGCGATCGCAAGCTGTATCTTCCCAATTCCACCAGCAGGTAAAAGAACAAAGCAAACGCCAAATCGCCGCAGCTTGGGAAGCCAACGAATATCTTTCCGAAAAATTTCAGCTATTTGTGCCAGAGCAACTTCTCGAACGAATTGCGCCGCAAGGAATAGAATCAATTCAGTTGGGCAATGTTACAGAAGAAGAGCTGACTGTTTTATTTTGTGACATTCGCGGGTTTACTGCGATCGCCGAATCTCAACAAGCTCGCGAGACTTTTGAATGGTTGAACGCTTTTTTTACTAAAATGAACGAGTGCATAACGTCTCACGGCGGGTTTATTGACAAATACCTAGGCGATGCAATCATGGCAGTATTTGACCAGCCAAATTCTCACGCGATGAATGCGATCGAAGCCGCAGTAGCAATGCAAGAAACTTTGCAAGAATTTAATGCCAGTCGCCACAAATACAATTTAGAATCTCCCGTCAATATTGGTACGGGAATTAACACAGGTATCGGCATGATCGGCACTTTAGGTTCCGATCGCCGCATGGACTCTACAGTCATCGGTGATGTGGTAAATACAGCTTCTAGATTAGAAAATTTAACTAAAATATACGGCTGCCAAATTATTGTTAGCGAAAATGCGATCGTTCATGCGAGAGAATTTCTAAATGGCATAAGTCTCAACTCAAACTCAAAAGAAAGTCTATTATTAAAGTGCGACTTAGAAGTGGAAACACAGGAGAGTATTATTTCTACTTCTGGGGCGACTGCTGCTGACAGCCATTTGCCCAGCAACAATTATTACTATCGCTGGATCGATCGAGTAACCCCGCGCGGCAAGCAGCAAGCTATTGAAATCTACGAAATCTGGGCAGCCTCCTGTCCCGACTCTGAGGCAAAGCAGCTTACCCAAGGTTTATTTGACAAAGGAATTCAAGGATGGCAATCCGAAAGATTTGTCGCAGCTTTGGGATATTTTCAGCAACTAATTGAGCAAAACCCTGCTGATACAGTCGTCCGTTTTTATATAAGTCGCTGCCAGGAAAAACTAGGTTTTATACCTGTAAGTAACCGATCAGAAATCAAATAAATAGAACCAGTTCGTACTGAGTAGTTCAGTCCTCTTTCTTACAGCAAATACCAGCTAAGCTAAAATAATCCTGTTCCTAGTGAGGACTTCAGTCCTCTTTCTTAGCGCAAATAAGGACTAAAGTCCTGGCTACGAACCTATACCAATTATGAAAAGTAGGCTAGCATCTGTAGGGACACGGCCATGCCGTGTCCGGCGCAGGGAGTAGGACACGACATTGCCGTTTAGTGTCAACTTAACGTACAACTAATAGTCCGGCAGGGATTGAAACCCCTGCCTCAAAGCTAAAGTCCTCTTGCATAGGATTAATGAGTTATTCAGTCCTCTTTGAGAGGACTTTAGCTATCAGCCTCGTGGAATTCATTCCCTGGCGGACTGACGGGCGGACGGAAAAACTGGGCGGACTGACAGCTAAATTTGACGCCAATGGCCAATGCCGTTTCTCTACTTATCTAGGAACCAATCAAAGCACTCTAATTTTAGACCATTAAACAGCCGTCAAAACTTGCTCTCTCAACTTCCCGATCAACTCATTCACCCCCCCCGCATTCAAACGGTAACTCAGAGGATGACCGATTAAATAAGCCGAACTTTCAAACAAAACATCAATTTCCACCAAACCATTTTCTCGCAAAGTTTTGCCAGTCGAAACCAAATCCACAATTGCCTCCGACATCCCGGTAATCGGCCCTAACTCCACAGAACCGTAAAGCGGCACAATTTCCACCGGCAAATTCAAATTGTGAAAATATTCCCTCGCACAGTGTACGAACTTAGAAGCAACTCTACCATGAGGAGGCAAATCCACAGTTCGTCGATAAGAACTAGATTCCTTGACCGCCACCGACAGCCGACACTTGCCAAATTTTAAATCAATTAAATTGGCAACTTTCGGCTTTTTTTCCCGCAAAACATCATAACCAGCAATCCCCAAATCCGCTTGGCCGTATTCCACATAAACAGGTACGTCGTGCGTCCTTACTAGCAAAGCTTTGGCAGTGCCTGTTGGGTCATAAATTTGAAGTTGTCGGTTCGAGGAATCGAGAAAAGCACTGAAGTCTAATCCAACGGATTTAAACAGCCGAATGCTATCTCCTAACAATCCGCCTTTGGGAAGTGCAACAGTAATCATGTCAATTTTTAGAGGGTAAATTTCTTAATTTGGGAAGGGGGCGATCGCGGTCTAAGCAGAAACAGCTTTTACCAAACTCAGAATAACACATAGAGTTCATAGCTAAAAATAAATTTCGGGTATTGCTCGATCCTTTATTTGAGGATATATTATATTTAGTAATTTTTTATTTAGTCACTTTTTTCAATGGCGGTCGGTATGGAAAATAATCAAGAATTTGAGGAAAATTTTCACAGTGTAGACCAGGATTCCCTGAAAAAGATTAAAGTAGATGAAATCCTCTCAGGCGGTGGTGTAGAGAGGGAGGAAATGGACTATACAGTAGCTGTACCTAGCGCTAACCAGGCAAGGGTTCCCAGGGACAGAGGCTTCTCATCTCATGTGCAATCAAGCGTGTTCGATCGCGCCCCCCGATCGAAGTTTGCAGAAAAACGCGGAACGCTGGGAGGCTGTTAATTTGACAACTCTGGGCCCTAGAAGGGCAGAGATTCTTGTATCATTCAGTCCACTTAATAAGTACAGCTTCCTGTACTTACCGCAAGATGGTTCTGTCCTCAAGCTTTCGACTCATTGCAGAGTCTTGTTCCCGTGTGCCCCACGGTACAATTCAAAACCCAAAATACTGGTTTCTAGGCGTACTTGTTACTCGAAGTTTTTACCCGCGCAAGCTTTTCTGCGCCCAAGCCCATAACTTCAGTTTTCAAGGTGCGTTGCCTTCAGGCGACTGGGTTTTTAATGTGGTTGAATACCCTAGCCACATTACAATATTATCACGACCAAGAATAAAAAGTCGTCCTAGAAGGACGGGGCTTTAGACCCAATTTTTTGGTAAAATTCTTGCAGAGGCTGGTGCAGACAACGCGGCGATCCTCTTCGAGGGCTTCGCTAACGCGCGATAGCCATTGTGTGTCACGCTTTTGTGTATTCAACTCTAAAACTTAAAATTGCACGGACGATCGGAAATAGCTGACAGCTACATTATGACCAAATTGACTCTGGTAATCGGCAACAAAAATTATTCCTCTTGGTCGCTGCGCGCTTGGCTGGCGATGAAACAAGCTGGACTGGAATTTGCCGAGGTGAGAATCCCCTTAGACTGGCCGACAACCCATGAGGAAATTCGGCGCTATTCTCCATCGGGAAAAGTGCCAGTTTTAATCGACGGCGACTTGAAAGTGTGGGAATCTTTAGCAATTTGCGAATACGTTGCAGAACGCTTTGCAAATGATTTGTGGCCGACAGATGTAGCGGAACGGGCGATCGCCCGTTCCATTGCTGCCGAAATGCACGCGGGGTTCCAAAATTTGCGCGACAATATGCCGATGGACTGCCGCAACCGCTATCCGGGAGAAGGGATGACTGCCGGTGTAGAAGCAGAGATCGATCGCATCTTTTCCATTTGGCGCGAATGCCGTCAAAAATTCGGAACAGGCGGCAATATGCTGTTCGGCAAATTCACAGTAGTGGACGCTATGTTTGCCCCCGTTGTCATGCGTTTTGTCACCTACGGAGTCAAATTAGATTCAGTAACAAAAGCGTATGCGGATGCGATTTTGGCCTTGCCTGCCATCCAGGAATGGCTAGCAGCAGCTTGCAGCGAATCGGAAAGTATTCCACACATTAAAATCTAGGAAAAATCAGTTTACTTAACCTAAAATCTCAAATTTCAAGTCTCAAATATGAAATCAGGATGCGGATTCTTTTAGTTGATGATGAAGTTGAGTTAACTGACCCTTTGAGTCGAGTTTTAACGCGCGAAGGTTATACAGTTGATGTGGCATTTGACGGAGCAAGTGGCAGCAATTTAGCAATGCAGGGCAATTACGATTTGCTAATTTTGGATTGGATGCTACCGAGACAAACCGGACTGGCAATTTGCCAGAAGTTGCGATCGCAAGGACGGAATACGCCAGTGCTATTTCTCACCGCCAAAGATACCGTAGACGATCGCGTACAAGGACTCGACGCCGGTGCAGACGACTATTTAGTCAAACCTTTTGAACTGCGAGAACTGCTAGCCAGAGTCCGCGCATTACTGCGGCGGCCTCCTACTTTTGATGCCGAGGTTGCTGTCGGGCGGCTGCAAGTTGCAGATTTACAGCTAGACTACGACAATCAATTAGCTTATCGGGGCGATCGCACAATTGACTTATCAGAAAAAGAATGTCAGTTATTAGAATACTTAATGCGCCATCCCGGTCAATTGCTAACACACGAACAAATCCACCAGTATTTGTGGAGTGAAGCAGAAAAACCCAGCAGCAATGTATTAGCCGCTCAAATTCGCCTGCTGCGCCGCAAAATAGAAGTTCCGGGCGAATCAGTCCTAATTCACACAGTCTATGGCAGAGGCTATCGCTTTGGAGAAGCCAATTAAAAATAATAGAAATTATAGAAAAATCCCTCTTCCTTCTTCCCTCTTCCTTCTTCCTTCTTCCTGGGGCTATATTATCTATTATCGGGAAAGTGTGCACCCTAAACCGCCCTTACGGGTGTTGACAAACCAAAGTAATTACTGTCACCTCCGGCGGACAAAATAGCCTCCCCGGCGCATAAGTTCCCAAACCGCGATTCACGTACAGCAAATTACTCCCAACCTGATGCAAACCGCTAGCCCATTCCCAGTGAGTAACTACTCGATCCCAAGCCGAGACAAAAGGAATGAACTTTCCGATTCGTTGAGGAATCAAAGAGCCAATTTTTCTGACCCAAGCGTACAAAGGGCCGATACCGGGAATAACGATTTGACCGCCGTGAGTGTGCCCAGACAACTGCAAATCAATCCGCCAATTTTGCAGATTTTCAGCAGTATCAGGATTGTGAGACAAGACAATCCGAGAAATCGCGGGATTTATTGATGCCATGACAGGTTTAGGCGCAAAATCCCCCGACCAAAAATCAGCCAGCCCAACTAAAGCCAATTCAGACCCCAAAGGATAGATTGCTTCGTTGTACAAAACCCGAATCCCGACGCTATTTAAAGCATTAGCAACCTCTGTTTTTGCCCCTGGCCAATAGTGGTCGTGATTGCCCAAAACCGCGTAAATTCCCACTCGACTTTGCAAGTTTTTCAATCGCTGCACTAAGCCGTAAATAGGTGCGGGATCGTAGCTAATAAAGTCACCAGTTAAAAAAATCATGTCTGGTTCAGCTTCATTGGCCGCAGCAATCGCCTCTTCTAGCAACCATTCCGACAGCCGCACCCCGTCATAGTGAAAGTCCGTAAGCTGTACAATTTTAGTACCGGATAGATTTGCTGGAAGATTAGCGATTGGTATTGTTAAATACTCTATTCGCAGTTTCCCAGTTAATAACCTGTGCATAAATCTAAAGTTTATTGATGACAGAGCGCCACCTCTAGCTTAGCAAATAAACAAGCAAGACTGCCAAACTACATACTCTTCCCTCCGGGACGCAAAAACTGGGATTACTGAGGAAAATAGAAACAGAAATGCCCTATCTTTATTTAGGCTTTATTGCAAAATTGTTTGGGTCTTACGCGCCCAACTAATACAGCATTTTTATAAAATTATGACTTGCGTAACAAGCTGTTTAAAACGCTCTCAATCCTCTTCAGACTGGCTTTTTCAGCCCCGCATCTATATTCTTTTAGCAATTTTCAAAGCTGAGACTTGCACCGCATCCCCATCGCATCGGCTTACCACGCGGGGATTGCCCCTACCAAACACTATCTCATCACTAATGATTTATTACTGAGTAGGTGGAAATAAACATGGCTTGGAGGAGGCAGGGTTTTGCATTAATAATAAACTGGCCGCTAGTATAGATCATTGCCTTACCCACCCCTAATATTTTTGATTTTTGCTCGCGTCTGCCTACTTTTTAACTAATCACTTTTGACGACTGCCGCTTTTTCTCAATATATTGCTGGTGGTAATCCTCTGCCATATAAAATTCACCAGCAGGTTTGATTTCGGTGGCAATATCTTTGTCGTATTTACCGGAAAGTTGTAATTTTTGTTTGGATTCGCGAGCGGCTTTTTCTTGTTCCCAATTGTGATAAAAAATCACAGACCTGTAGTGTTCGCCTCTGTCGGGGCCTTGGCGATTGATTTGGGTAGGATCGTGACAGTTCCAAAATACATCTAGCAGTGTTTCGTAACTCACCTGCGATCGATCGTACTCTAGCAGCACTGATTCAGCGTGACCGGTGACTCTGGCGCAAACATCCAGGTAACAGGGATTCGGCCAGTGGCCTCCTGTGTAGCCCGCAGCAGTCGAGACGACACCCGCAACGGCGCGAAACTTGTGTTCAACTCCCCAAAAACAACCGGCGGCAAATGTGGCTTTTTCCATCGTGTTACTCATCGTATTTGGTTCAAACTTGGCAATAAATTATGCTTGACATATTCCCATAAGTGTGCATTCCCAAACTAATCGCGGCTGTACGTAGTTTAGCAAATATTGTCGCGCTTTTTCCAAGGGTTCTAAGGGCGATCGACTAATTCCCCCTGCCAAAAATTGCTGCCAATAACAGTGTTGTAAATAATCGATTAACCACAACTGAGATTCAGTATCTAAAGTTTTATCAATTTCCTTGGCTAATTCCAAAGCAGACCGCAGATTTTGAGGCAACTGCTTCACCTTTTGCAGCAAATCATCGGGTATTGATTGCAGTTGCTGCCAAATAGCAATTGCCTCCCCAGGACTGCCCTGAGCCATCCCCAGTACCTCGGAATGATCCAATATCTGCGCGAATCCGGCTTGCTGCAAAACTTGTGCCATTGCTTCGGGATTCAGCCGTGAAAACTGGATTTTTTGACAACGAGAAATTAAAGTTGGCAGCAAAGCTTCCACAGTCGGAGCAATTAAGATTAGCGCTGCTTTTCCCGGTTCTTCCAATGTCTTCAACAAGCCGTTAGCGGCTCCCTCACCCATTGTTTCTGCTTGTTCCAAAACTACGACTGAACGCCCAGCTTCTAGCGGCGGTCGGCTGAGAAAATCACTGATTTCTCGAACTTGTTCTAAGCGAATTTGTGGTGGTGCTTTCCGCTTTAAACCGGCTTCCTCTGCTTCCTTTGGTGTAAGCCGTTTGCCTTGGTTCATGTAAGTTGGTTCTACCCAAAGTAAGTCTGGATGATTTCGCTGTCTCACGCGATTTTGCACGGAGGCTATTAGTCTGGTTTCGGGAATATTGGCTGAGAATAAAAGCTCGATGAAACACTGAGCAGCTAAACTTTTGCCGATGCCGTTAGAACCGACAAATAAATAACCAGGAGCAATTCGGTTTTGCTCGACTGCTTGAGTTAGCAATTCTACTGCTCGCTCTTGTCCGATTAATGATGTGAAATAATTCATGTTTGCTTAGGAAGAAGGAAGTTCGGCAACGGATTCGGTAACGGATGTAACGGATGTAACTCACATCTTGCACCATTCTCAGGAACAGGCAAGATGCCTGTTCCACAAGAAAATTTACTCTTTGTGGAACAGGCATCTTGCCTGTTCCTAAACAAGTAATTGAGAATGTTGCAATATCTCAGATGTAACGGATATCAGGATGAAGGATGAAGGAATAAAATGTAGGGTTTCAGCAATTAAGAACATCTTAAGCGTCGGGCGGGGTTGCTATAATACCAAAAGGTTATTGTGTTTTAACGTAATGCTAAATAATTGTTGTGAGTTAAGAAGTTAAATTGTAAGTTGGCGGCGCCGGACAGGGCATTGCTGTGTCTCTACAAATTATCTAGCGCTATTTTTCAGAATTGGTATTATTTAAATATCCCCAAGCTTCTAACCTGCGAGTGACAATAGCTTGAATTTCCTGAGCGACTTCATATTCAGGCCGATCGGCATTTATCCGGACAATTCGAGATTTATTTGCCTTGGCTAACTCCGCAAAACCTTGCTGCACAAGGCGGTGAAACTTCAAATCAGCTTGCTCGATCCGATCGCACCCTCCCCTCGCCCTTACCCTCGCCAAACCCTCCTCCACATTAATATCCAGCCACAAAGTCAGATCGCTTTCCAAGCCACCCGTGGCAATTTCATTCAACTGCTTAATTAAATTTAAGTTAAGACTGCGGCCGTAGCCCTGATAAGCAATCGTAGAGTCAGTAAAGCGATCGCATAAAACAATCGTTCCCTTAGATAACTCGGGTTTGAGAAAAGTTTCGACGTGTTGAGCGCGATCGGCCGCGTACATGAGTAATTCTGCTCGATCGGATACAGATTCGGCCCCATCTTGTTTCAGCAGCAAATGTCGCAGTCCCCTTCCCAGGTCAGTACCCCCCGGTTCGCGAGTAGCCACCAAGCGGACTCTCAGAAAGCAACTTACTTGCAGGAACTGTATCAAGCGCTGCATTTGCGTAGTTTTACCCGCACCTTCAACCCCCTCAAACACGATAAGTTTGCCTTTCATTGCCCTAACTTTCCACCTGAATAAAATAAATCCATATTGTTCTGTGCATCTGTTCTAGGTTCGGTATGATAATAAAGTCTAAATGCCTCACGGCTGGAGTTGTCTATGGCTCGCTATACTGGTTTTTTTATCGTTGCCGTTCCGATCGACCGTCTCCGTCAATCCCTGATTGAAATTTTAGAGTCATGCAATCTTGATATTATCTACAATACAGGAGATTCCGTCATGGCTCGCGAGCTTCCCGGTCAAGTTTCCATTGCCAAACTTGTCACCGCAGAAGTCCTAATTGAGAAAAACACGGCCAGCGACTCAGAGGTTCGCATGAACTTCGTGATTAAAAACGAAGAACTGCCCCTGCAAACCAACAACCACTGCCGTCAAATGTTCGAGCTAGTGAGTCGTTCAATTATGAACAACAATAACTGGCGACTTTTGGAAAGTATGGCACTGTAGCCATCAGTCAGTCGATTTTACATTTTAGATTTTAGAGTGACTCCACAGATAAATCTGGGGCCTCGAACTAACGTCGAAACTTCTTTGGTCTCGACTCCTGGTGTGGGGGGCTTGTATCCGTCTTGGAATGAGGCCATTAGTCATTAGTTTCTAGCTAATGACCGATGGCCTCCGACTTTTATATGCAATCCCTAAATTTAAGCTCGAAATCCTCGGCGCAAAAACAAAGAATTTGTAACCACGCTAACAGAACTAAACGCCATAAATGCTCCGGCCGCCGCAGGACTGAGTAGAATTCCGGTTGCAGGCAGCAAGATACCCGCTGCCACCGGAATTCCCAGAGTATTGTAACCAAAAGCCCAAAATAAATTTTGGCGAATCTTATTAAAAGTAGCGCGCCCCAGCTCGATCGACTCAACAACATCCATCAAAGCATTTCGCATCAGCACAATTTGAGCAGTTTCAACTGCTACATCAGTGCCGCAGTGCAAACCGATACCGACATCAGCTTGAGCCAAAGCCGGCGCATCATTGATACCATCCCCCACCACAGCCACTTTACAGCCTTGGGCTTGCAAAAGTGCGATCGCCCTCGCCTTCCCCTCCGGCCGCACCCCGGCCAAAACATCAGCCGCCGCCAAACCTAGCTGCTGCGCCGTCGCCGCCGCCGCCGACGGCGTATCCCCCGTCAGCATCATCACCCGCAATCCCATGCCTCGCAAACGTTCCACGGTCGCCTTAGCATCCGGCCTCAGAGTATCTTTTAGCCCGATTACCCCCAGCAAAACGCCCTCAGAAGCCACGTAAACCGCCGTTTTGCCTTGCAAAGACCCCGACAATTCCGTCGCCACAGCGACCCCCTGCTCCTTCATCCACTCCGCATTCCCCGCGAACACCCGCCGGCCCTCCACCAAAGCAGAAACCCCCAAGCCCGGTTCCGTGCAGAAATCCTCAGCAGCTAGCAGCGGCAAACCTTGCTGTTGAGCTTCCAGCAAAATCGCTGCGGCGATGGGATGACAAGCGCCCCTTTCCACCGCCGCCGCAAGTTGCAGCAGTTTGGAGTCAACCCTGCCAGAAACCCCATCAATTGTGGAACAGGCATCTTGCCTGTTTCCAACATTAATATCTGAGTTCAAATCCCACTCCGAATTCTGGAAAATCGGCAAATAATCTGTGAGTGTTAGATTTCCGGTTGTCAGAGTGCCAGTCTTGTCAAAAACCACCGTATCTAATTGATGCACCCGTTCTAAAACATCACCACCGCGAATTAAAAGCCCGCGCTCCGCCCCGATGCCAGAACCGACTAAAATTGCAGTTGGGGTAGCCAGTCCCAAAGCGCAAGGACAAGCAATCACTAAAACTGCGATCGCCAATTTCAAACTTAAGAGCAAAGGCGATTGATAATGGATAATTGGCAATTCATTTCCCATATTCATTGCCCCGTGTCCCATATCCATTGCCCCGTGTCCTAAAAGCACAGAAGGCCAAATATGAGTGCCGGCAAAATACCAAAATAGGAAAGTTAAAACCGATATCGCCATCACCCCATACACAAAATATCCCGCCACAGTATCAGCTAAATTTTGAATCGGCGCTTTGCGAGTTTGGGCTGCCTGCACCAAAGCCACCATTTGAGCTACAGTTGTTTCCTTACCGGTGCGAGTGGCCCGCATCACAACTGCCCCGGATTTATTGATAGTTCCCGCCGCAACTGTATCTCCTGGCTGCTTCAAAACCGGCAGCGATTCGCCAGTCAGCATCGACTCATCTATGGTTGTTTTGCCTTCGCAAATTTCACCATCTACCGGAATTTTTTCCCCTGGCAAAACTTGCAGCCATTCTCCGACTCGGACGCGATCGGCTGGAATTTCAATGTATTGTGGATTGTAGACCTCTGATGTCGAATTTAAAGGCAATTCTTCCGATCGCCAATCTAAACTTGGGAGTTTAAAATCAACTAAGCGGGCTTTCGCCGGTTGCAATGCGATTAAAGCTTGCAAAGCTGATGCAGCGCGCCGTCTGGCTTGCTGTTCGAGAGTTTTGCCCAACAGAATAAAGCCCAGCAGCATCACCGGTTCGTCAAAAAAGCACTCCCATCCCATCCGTGGAAACAGCAGCGCCGCGTTGCTAGCTGTGTAAGCTGTAACAGCGCCTAAAGCTACCAAAGTATTCATGTTGGGTGCATTTCGCCACAAACTGCGGCACCCATCAACGATAATCGGGCGGCCCGGTAGCAGCAAAGCTAGGGTGGCGAGTCCCCAGTGAAACCAAATATTGCTGAGAATTGGGGCTTTTGTGCCGAGTACGTGACCTAAACCGGATAGAATAATTAGGATAAGGGCGATCGTCAATTGCTTGATTTGCTGTCGAATTTCTTGTCGCCGTCGTTCAATTGTTGCCGCTTCTGCTTCCCGCTGATTTTCCCCTAAACGAGACTGAGAGGGAAATCCATTATCAGTCAACTTTTTCGCTAAAGCCTCTGCATCGACAGCCCCCGGTTGACACTCAACCGTCGCGACTTCTACCGCCAAGTTAACGCAAGCTGAAATCACGCCTGAATACTGCATGAGTTGGCGTTCCACAGCTTTAGCGCAGCCGGCACATTTCATCCCGCCGACATCGAAAGTAACAAGTTCTGGCGGTGATTCGTTAACTGGTTGAATTTCTGGTTGAATTTCAGGAATTGTTTTGGGCAAAAATTGCATGGTTTTTTTGGTATTGATTACAATATTTGGGTAGTTCTGAAAGGGTTTAATGCACTGTTTAGACAAATGTCTATATTTTTATCATAGATAAATTTTGTGGCATCTTCCCAAAGTGTTAGTTTTTTTTAATTCTTATTAGTTGCAGGCGGTTAAATCCGCAGCCCAGAAGGGGTTTCAGCCACTACTGGAATGCGAGTTTAATGCTAAGACACGCTTGGGACACGGCACTGCCGTTTCCTTATTTGATATAATGAGCCAATTGCCTAGTTAGTATCCAGCTTTTATTTGACGAATTTAGCTATGACAGAAACACCCAAATTTTATATTATCAAACGTCCTGCCGGTAATTGCGAAATTTTGCCGTTGGCGGAGTCCTCGCAGAGGATCGCGCAACTCGAAGAACAAAACCCCAGTATTATTGAAAAGTGGGGCCCTTACGATTCGCCCGAAGATGCCATTGCCCGCCGCATTGGATTAATTCGCGCCGGCAAATGCCAACCAACCAAATTTTAGATTTTAGATTTTAGATTTTAGATTGAAGATAAGAAGGACTAAAGTCCTCACTACAAACCAGGTTCGTAGTGAGGACTTTAGTCCTTCTTTACTGAAGTTTTTGTGACTAAAAACTACTTGGATTTAGCCGGTGCCACACTCGGTTTGGCCTGCGCCGCCGTCGGCTTAGCTGGCGCAGCATTCGGTTTCGCCTCCGCCTTATTGTTCCCTGTTTTACCAGTAACTTGCTTTGTCAAAACTTCCATAGCTTTCGCGTATTGCGGATCTGCCGTCGTAGCAATTTTATCGCGATCGCGCCTCAATTCCTGTTTTTGAGCGTCGGTGAGTTCTACCTTGAAATCTGGTTCAATCCCGGCGTGGTTAATATCAGTGCCGTTGGGAGTAAAATACTTGGCAATTGTCACCGCTAAACCGGCACCATTTCCCACACCGCGTACTGACTGAACTAAACCTTTACCAAACGTCTTTGTTCCCACCAAAACCGCGCGTTTGTTGTCTTGCAAAGCACCGGATAGAATCTCGCTAGCACTTGCTGAACCGCCGTCTACCAGTATAACTAACGGTTTGTCTGTGATCGCTCCCTTATTTGCCGTTTGTTTATCGGCCTCACCGACTCGATCGACCGTCGAGACGATCGTACCTTCTTTGAGCCACATCCGAGCAATTTCAATACTTCCGTACAGCAACCCGCCGGGATTGGAACGCAAGTCTAAAATATAGCCCGTTACCTTTTTCTGTTCCAAATCCTTAATTGCCGATCGCATTTCCGATGCAGCATTGGCACTAAACTGATTTAAGCGAATATAGCCCACTTCTCCGATTGGAGTTTTCTGCACCGACTTCCGCACAGGATGAATTTCAATTTTAGCGCGCTTCAGCTTAAATTCTAATTCCTTGCTTCCCCGCAAAATAGTCAGCGTCACCTCAGTATTCACCTGACCGCGAATCAAACTTACCGCTTGATTCGTATCCATGCCTTCTGTGCTCTTGCCGTCAATCTTAGTAATGATATCTTTGGCCAGAATACCAGCACTAAAAGCAGGGGTATCTTCGATCGGCGAAATCACCACCAACTTCTTAGTTTCCTCATCTTGAGTCAACTGAATCCCAACTCCTGTCAGTTCCCCAGAAGTTTCAACCTGCATATTTCTGAACTCTTGAGGGTCCATAAACCGCGTATAAGGATCATCCAGCTTCTTCAACATTTCCCGAATTGCTTTGTAAGCTTCGTCGTCGCTGGTATAAGTCCGGTTCAAATAATCATTTCGCACCGCTTTCCAGTCAACCTGGTTAAAAGTGCCATCTACATAACTTTTGTCAATAATTTGCCAAACTTCATCAACCAACTCTTTAGGGCTTCCCCGAAAAGAAGCCAGAGATTTAGAACTGCAACCAGTGTTCGCAAGAGTTACAGCAGTGAGTACCACTGCTGCTGCACTTAGAACAAGCCCTCGTTTTGTTATAACCATTTGTCTGACGCGCGGGAGGAAAAGAGTTCAGAATAATTACGCTCAATCTAACACAGGCAAGGCCGGCTCGCGTTTGGCCTACATATATTATTCCACTTTGCCGACTTCTGCGGTGTCAACTTAAGACTGAAACCCTCTATCTCTTTCGTTTGTATCAAAGTCTCGATCCCCCTAAATCCCCCTTAAGAAGGGGGACTTTGAGCGTTATTGTCCCCCCTGAACAAGGACTTTGAGCGCTCTTGTCCCCCCCTTACTAAGGGGGGTTAGGGGGGATCTCCGGGTTTAAAAACACTCCCTAGGGACGATCGACAGCAATTAAGGATCAACCCAGCGATCGTCCGATTTAATCAAGTCAATCAATTCTGCCACGCCCCGGTCTTCCGGCACCTTCTTAATTTCTTCCCGGCCCCGGTACAGCGAAATATAACCCGGTTGCTTCCCGACATAGCCGTAATCAGCATCAGCCATTTCTCCCGGCCCATTGACAATACAGCCCATTACTGCTATATCCAAACCGGTGAGATGCTTCGTCGCCTCTCTCACTTTGTGTAACACTTCCTCTAAATTAAACAAAGTGCGACCGCAGGAAGGACAAGCGACATACTCAACCATCGTTTTCCGCAGTCCCAAGGCTTGCAGAATGCTGTAGCAGACGGGAATCTCCTTTTCCGGCGCCTCGGTCAACGAGACGCGGATGGTGTCGCCGATACCGTCAGTCAGCAGCGGTGCGAGGCCTGCGGTGGATTTGATGCGGCCGTATTCGCCGTCTCCTGCTTCCGTGACGCCCAAATGCAGCGGGTAATCCATGCCGAGTTCGTCCATCCGGTGCACCATCAAGCGGTAAGCAGCCACCATCACGGGCGCGCGGGAGGCTTTCAGGGAAATTACAATATTTCGGAAGTCGAGGGATTCGCAAATTTTGATGAATTCCAGGGCCGATTCCACCATGCCTTCGGGCGTGTCGCCGTAGGTAAACAGCATCCGTTCGGCGAGGGAACCGTGATTGACGCCGATTCGCAAAGCTTTGCCTTGGTCGCGCAGGGAAATCACCAGAGGTTCCAGGGTTTCGCGGATTTTTTCGCCAATTTCCGCGAATTCGGCGTCGGTGTATTCGCTTCTGTCGGCTTTCGGCTTCTCGAACACGTAAAGTCCGGGATTGATTCTCACTTTGTCTACGTGTTTGGCGACTTCGAGGGCAATTTTCATGCCGTTGTGGTGGACATCGGCGACGAGGGGCACGGGTTGGTAGGTGGCGTGCAGTTTTTGCTTGATTTCGGCTAAAGCTTTGGCGTGGGCCATGCTGGGCACGGTGACGCGGACGATTTCGCAGCCAATCTCGTGCAAGCGCCGAATTCCGGCGACTGAACCGTCGATGTCGAGGGTGTCTTCGTTAATCATCGACTGGACTACGACGGGGTTGCCGCCGCCGATGGTGACGCTACCGACTTTTACGGGACGGGTTTTGCGGCGTTTGATGGTGGTGTCGAAGGTTGGTTCGGTGGCGGGGATTTTAGTGGGGTTCGGCAGAGTTTGCATAACTGGTTGGTAGAGTTTTGTTACTAAGGTCTATAAAAATGTGTCTGCTGTTTTTCAGGTTGCCATAGAAAGGGTCTGTTTGGACAAACAGGTTTTACGATTTATGATTCTTAATGAGATTGCTGCGAATTTGTCGATCGAATTATGTGGGAAAAGGGCGATCGAACTAAAAGCCAACCATCACCGGGAAGGCGAACTGAAGTTGGGCCCGTGGAACTAAACCGAACTTAGAAAATACAGTTAAAATACAGGCTAGGCCGAGATAAAAATTAATATTGGTTGGCGGTGAGGAGAATGGTTTGGACGCCGGGGCAGCGGTTAAATGGCGATCGGTATATCATTGAAGGCAAGTTAGGTGAGGGTGGCTTTGGGGTCACGTACCTAGCGCAGAAGGCGCAAAACAGGCAGCGGGTTGTCATCAAAACGCTGAAAGATGAATTATTGAGAGATCCAAATTTTGCCCGGTATCGGGACAGATTCCGGGATGAGGCGGTAAAGCTATCTGTGTGCAGGCATCCCAATATTGTGCAAATAGACAACTATTTCGATCATGGTAATTTGCCTTGCATTGCGATGGAATATGTGGCAGGAGAAGATTTGTGGAAATGGGTGGAAAGGCGCGGTATTTTGTCAGAAACTGAAGCTTTAAACTACATCTGCCAAGCAGGAGAAGCCGTAATAATAGTTCACGAAAAAGGTTTACTCCATAGGGATATCAAGCCACAAAACATTATGGTGCGTGACAATCAAGATGCAGTTTTGATTGATTTTGGTTTAGCGCGGGGTTTTATTCCAGATCGCACTCAACAAATGACTTTTGGGTTAACACATGGTTTTGCGCCTCCCGAACAGTACGGGGAAATGGGCAGATTTGCTGAGTACACAGATGTTTATGCTCTGGCGGCAACGCTATACTATCTGCTAACGAAAACACCACCAACTGCTGCATTTATGAGGGCTTTAAATCATCCTTTAAAGCCGCCGTTTCAGATTAATCCTAATATTAGCGATGCGGTGCATCAGGCAATTATGAAAGGGATGGAAATGGATGCGACAAAGCGCCCTCAGTCGGTGGAAAAATGGTTGGCTATGCTTCCACAAGCCACCATTGGCAATTGGGGACAAAGAGGGGGTGTTTCACCAACGATTCCTAGCCCGCAGCCACCGCCACCAATTCTACAATGGATAGGAACCCTTTGGCGCCCCAAACAAAATATTCCTAGCCCGCAGCCACAGCCACAACGTATAAATTTGATTTCAGCAAAAGGAGTCAATTATCGCAACCTCGATCGGCTGTTGGCTAGCGGAAAATGGCAAGAGGCGGATGGGGAAACGGCAATAAAAATGCTGGAAGTAGCGGGGAGAGCGGGGGATGGCTGGCTGAGGGCTGAAGATATCGATCGATTCCCCTGTGAAGACTTACGAACTATTGACCAACTTTGGGTAAAATACAGTAACGGACGTTTCGGCTTTTCGGTGCAGAAACGCATCTATCAAAGTCTGGGAGGAAGCAGAGAATACGATCGGGAAATTTGGGACGCTTTTGGCGATCGAATAGGTTGGCGTGTGAATAACAAATGGTTGTACTACAACGAATTAAAATTCAACACCAAAGCACATAGGGGGCACCTCCCAGTGGGGGCGAGATTGGGTGGGTTGGGAGTGTGTGGGGGGGGTGTGTGTGGAGGAGGGAATCTCTCTTCTCTCGCGTCGAGACTTGTAGAGTGTAACATCTAAGGGTTACAGAGTTTCGTGAAGGTTATAATAACCAAAGCTTGAACCACGAAACCTCGCTACTTCTACGTTTCGTATACCTGGCATTCACCGGACTGGGCTAAAAGCCTACCAGTGATACTAATTGTTAACATCATGTTTGATGTCGAATGAACTTTCAAATTATCGGAAACATTACTAATATTGAAACAATAGCAGTTGGCAACTCAATTCGGGAAGTGGAACGTTTGCATAAAAATTATGGTAATGGACGTTGGAGAAAACTCAAAGGAATTGCAACAATTATCCTTACTGATGGTACAGCCTGCGAAGCTGAGCTACATTGGTACGAAGCACACGGCATTGGAAAAAAAGAAATTAAAATCAAATATATTTTATAGGAGGAGTCATGAATCCCCATAACTTAGAAACACAATTTGTAGTTTGCATTAACAATCAAGACTATCAAGCATCCTTAGAAGTGCGAAAAATCTACCAAATAATACCGGATATTCGCGCTGGGGAACATCAATTTATCCGAGTTATTGATGAATCAGGTGAAGATTATTTGTATCCAGTCGCATATTTCGTACCCATCGCATTGCCGAAAGCCGTAGAAGCAGTATTTGCCTAGGAGAAATTACGAATGAACTCTGTAGAAAAATGCCCTAATTGCGGCGGTGAAATAGTTATCAAAGAAGTCGATAAACTTTGACGGGGCGGCAAGCATACTGCTATCTTAAAAGTATCCGCTGAAGTTTGCCTAAGCTGTGGAGAACGGTTGTACTCTGTGGAAACAGTTAGGAAATTTGCCAAAATTAGACAGCAATTGCAGCGAGAAGAGACTCAAGAATTTCAAGCGATGGGGCAATCTTTTCGAGTTGGATAAGTTATACGATAAAACCAATGAAAAACCTAACTCAATTAACCCAGCTTGAATTAGTGCTGCTGGAATTAGTAGCTAAAGGTCAAGGAAAGTGGAGTTGGTACGAACTCGCGAATGCACTTTCCCGTCGAGATGTACCGCGAGAACCTGACATGATGGTTGTCTTAAAAAAACTGGCTGCTGATGGCTTGGTTCAGCGATATATAGAAACAGGTTCGCCTCGCGATAGATGGGAATTGACAACTGAGGGGACGATTTTGTTGACAGATGCAACTGCTTCTGAACAGACTACTTTATGCAAATATGTTGAAGTTTAACTTAGAAACACAATTTGTAGTTTGCATTAACAATCAAGACTATCAAGCATCCTTGGAAGTGCGAAAAATTTATCGAATAATACCGGATAATCGCGCTGCGAAACATCAATTTATCCGAGTTATTGATGAATCAGGTGAAGATTATTTGTATCCAGTCGCATATTTCGTACCCATCGCATTGCCGAAAGCCGTAGAAGCAGTATTTGCATAGATTGCACCCGGCGGTTGAAACCGATCGCGCACAAACAAAGTCTGCCTCCGCAGACAAGCGAAATCGAGGAGGCATTTAAGCCACATTCGATATCATAGCAAATCCTGCTTTAATCTCGGGTTGATTCTTCAGTCCCCCTCTGCTAGGACTTCGTTTGACAAGAAACGATTTCAACCGCCGATCGCCTAAAATCAAAAATCAGCTACAATTAAAAATTAAAAAGCAATCAAAAAACATCGCCATGAGCGTAATTGCAGCCAAATGGACGATCGCCCAATACCACCAAATGATATCTGCGGGCATCTTGGAACATCGGCGCGTAGAGTTGCTAAAAGGAGAAATTGTAGAAATGTCGCCGGAAGGAGAACCCCACGCCTATTTTAGCAGCGAAGCAGGAGCATATCTGATCCGGCTGTTAGGCGATCGCGCTACAATCCGATCGGCAAAACCCATTACCCTTCCTAACAACTCGGAACCAGAACCAGATATTGCGATCGTACAGCCCTTGGGCCGCACATACCTCGAACATCACCCCTATCCAGAAAACATTTTTTGGCTGATTGAATACTCTGATTCCACACTCGTCAAAGACTTGGAGACGAAAACGAAAATCTATGCTGAAGTCGGAATCCCCGAATACTGGGTAGTTAACCTCAACAACAGACAGTTGGTCGTATTTCGAGACCCCCAAGACGGAGATTACGGTTCCAAATTCACGCTAACAGGTGGAACAGTTAACCCGATCGCATTTCCCGATGTAATTATATCCGTAAGTGCGATCGTCAGCAATTAAGGCAATTCTCCTATGATTTAAGGCAGGTTTGATAGAGGTAGAGCGAGATTTGCCGTTGGGTGGGAGCGGGTTTATGAGATTATGGGTCAAAGGCACAGATTGTTTGTAAAACTCGCCCCTACGAGAATTCATCCCGCCGCCGAATCCAACCACGCCATCAAATCCTCTTGACTCCTAAAATCCAACAAAGCATCTCCCAAATCATCTAACTGTTCCCCAGATAATCCCTGGATGCGAGTTTGAACTTCCTGTGTTACCTCACCCACCCGCCGCACCAGTAGACGCATAATTAATCCTATTTCCCCTTCAATTTTACCCCTTTCGATTCCCTGTTCGATTCCCTGTTCGATTCCTTGTTGTATTCCCTGTTCAATCCCCTGTTGTAGACCAATTTCTATCCCTTTCATCACAGACCCGATTTGGTCTTGGATAAACATTTCTCGCTTGTCTACATCATTCAATTCGTCTAGTGTCAAATTTGCTCGGTTGGCAATTCCCAGCGCGGTATTAATCTCTTCAACAGACCCCAATGTATCTGGTACTGCTTCCAAAGAGGGCGCGTTTTTCACAAAGTAGAGCCATTTTTCCGGCAGAGTTTCGAGTTCATTCAATTCTTTTTTAAATTTTGGTAACTCCACAAACACTAATTTTAACTCGCAGTTGGGATAGACGAATTTCTCTTCAATTTCTGTGAATTCAAACTTGGAAATTAGTTTTTCGGTGTTTTCAAATAAGATAAAGTCGGTGATGGTTAAAGCAATGACCGGATTTAACTTTAAATAACCTTCTCCAGCTTTGAGTTGAGTAGAATAGGTTTTGGCTGCATTGTACACTACTCGTTTTTCAAAAGCGGCTACATTGAGTACCTGCATTTCCACAATCACGGTTTTGTTCCCGGTAATCTTGGCTTTGACATCCAGGTAAGTGTCTTTCAATCCTGTAACGCTGCCGGCTGAATAAGGGTCAATGATTTCTATTTCTTGGATGGTTGGTTCTCCGTTATACAGCATTGCATTTAGGAAGCTGATGAGAATTTCTGGATGTTCGGAAGAAGCGAATATTTTTTTGAATGCAAAGTCTGTTTTGGGGCTGATGAAACGCATATATTTTATAGGATTTTTTTTATTAACCGCAGAGGGCGCAGAGGACACAGAGGAGGAGAAAAGAGAGGAAGATGGATATTGACAAATATGGGAAGGGTTGGGTTTTGTTGTCTCAACCCAACCTATTATCTGAATGCTTTTATCAGCCTGTGGCTTCAGTAGTAGTTGCATGCGACATAACTAGCTTTCCAGTTATATCCATTGTTGCCAGTTTCAGCACTTCATTAAAAGCTAAACCCCGAATTTTAAGTTCCCACCGAATGCCTTTTGCTTTCATGCGCTTGGCTTTCCGCATATCGACATCAGCAGCTTTTTGATGCAAGAGCAAATATTTCATTGCTGCTGTAGCTTCTACTTTTGTGGGAAATGCAATATAGGTGATGAATCCGCCGTCCCAGTGATTGGCGTTGCGGACGCTGCTGATAGTCGCAACTTTCGGACTAAAGCGGTTCCAGTAAAAGTCGCTGTAGCCGATCGACTGTGTATTGACTTGGAGTTTGTTTGCCATTTGACTTAACTCCTCTAACCTTGTGTGCGGGGTTAACAGCAGGGCTTTAATTCTGCTATTTATATTATAGCATTGGGAAGTGGGAATTGGGAGCGAATGCTGGCTGTTGTTTTACTTCCCTGACTGCTTCTGTGAAGTCGGGAAAGTAAAATATTCCCCATATCTTTAGTTCTTTTTTGTCGCGAATACAACTGCCTCAAAAAGCTCTACAAGCTTTAAGTCTGAATAAACCGATAAATACAAATACTTTTCCAGTTGCTGCGGATTTCTAGGTAAAAATAAACCTAAACCTGATAAGTTTTTATACTTATCTCTAATTTTTAAATCAAGTAATTCACCATGCTGTTGCACTCTCTGAATAAGAAAATTATTTAAAAATAACAATAAATCGTTACAAGCTGACGGACTTGCACCTGATAATTGAGTAAGCTTTTGTAAAAAAGTGGCGACATCAACAAAGGTTTCTCCAAAGTTACGATAAACTACTACAGTATTGTTATTGGGAAAATTGACTTCCGCCCCTAAAATGGAGGATATAAAAACTTTCACAGGCGCAATGTCTGCTTGCAAAATAGAATCAATTACCACATTAACTTTTTCGGGAAAATAGCGAAAATAATGATTGTTAGTTAATGTCAAACTATGGTACATATTATGCGGTTCATAATCCATAATCTTTTGAGCTAGCTGAGAACCATCAATGTCTGGATAATCGCTCAAATCACTTAATAATTGCTCATAATAGTAATTTGGCACTCCAAGTTGGAGTTGAGATGAAAGCGTATACTTAGCAGTATTTTGGAAGGTATGGTGTACTTCAATATTTCCTTTGTTACAATTTTGAAAAAATAATAATTCTAGATTTCCCTTTACAGATTGGTTAAAATTAAATATAACTTGATTGATTTTTTGAATGTTCATCCATCTAATTTCTGAAATTAAAGGGGAGGTGGGATGTTCATCGGGGCTAATTTCCATAAGCGTTCCACCATGACCTAAAAACACAATAGCCCAGCGTTTGGCTTGAAATTTAGATTGTGCCCAAGTCAGATATTCACTCAAAACTTCTGCACTACTACTATCTGCTGTTTCTAAGTATTGCGTATCAACTTTACCTTGGCTAATGATGCTTCTAGAAACTTGTGCTGACCCACTAAAGTCTGATTGTACTACTACTAAAATTTTGTCATTTTTTACACCTTTACTTAGCATTTGAATAATTGGTTGCCCGAATCTTGAGAGATTATTGTCATAGGGCATCCAGTAGAGTAATATCCAGTCATAATAATTTTTGACCGTACTTCCAAGCATATATTGGTTTCCAGAGTAATATATTGTCCCTATTAAAGAACTCATGCTTACTGTTACCAATTTGAGTGCTTCTCTTCTTTTCACGTTCTCTGCTCCTGATTGAGGATAGTCAGCTTTTTGTATACAGTATTTTTTGCCAACTAAAACCTCAATTCATATTCAGCGGTGACGCGATTGTCTCCTTGAAAATTACTGGAACTTCTGAGTAAAATTTTATCGCTCAATCGATAGCGCACAGTAAATTCTGTCGGTTGATTTGCTGACAAAACTCGAATGATTGATGCTGAAATATTGCGCGTGATGTCAAACCCAACTTCTAAACCTAAGCCGAGAGAACCCGCACCAGAACTGGAACTAGCAGTTTGTGCTTCGTTACCTCTAATCCGAGTGGGAAATAAGCGAAATTCGCTCAATCCTGTGGCGTTGGTAATCGCAGATTGAAGGTTGTTCAATAAACCCGCACCGGCTAAATTTGCGATCGCCAGTGTACTGTCTCCCTGTCCCAAAGTCTGCACGAAACTGCCGCCCAACAGCGCTACAATCTCTGTTTCCGATCGACTCGGAGAACTCCTCAACTCCAGATTTTCCCCCAACTGAGAAGCCCTTCCCTGCACTAACGCTTGAACTCGGACACTCCGCACGCTGCCGAAAGTTGTCGGTTCGTCTGCTATTTCAGAGGCTACAGATGCGCCGGGAGTGCGGAACCGCGTTACTTCCTGCACCGAAGTTGCTAATCTCACATCCAGCGTCGGATCGAGTCCTTGTGTTGGTACAAAGGTCGCAGTCTGCGGGTATCCTCGATCGAGTCTAAACTGCGTCGTAAACAAATTCACCGACCCGGAAGTCAACCGAATCGTACCCTCCGGGCGAAGGTCATCTAAAGTTCCATTCACCGTCAAGCCCCCAGTCGCCTGAAAACTCAATATCGGCGCACTCGTTACCCGAATTCCCC
The DNA here is from genome assembly GCF_036705105.1 of Microcoleus sp. B9-D4. Taxonomy (NCBI): domain Bacteria; kingdom Bacillati; phylum Cyanobacteriota; class Cyanophyceae; order Oscillatoriales; family Microcoleaceae; genus Microcoleus; species Microcoleus sp. B9-D4. The sequence continues at coordinate 27,482 of NZ_JAUBTS010000021.1, read as the reverse complement.
GGCCCAAATTCAGCCGCAAATCGTTCAATCCAACTTCAAAGGAAGGGGAAGGGGAAGGGGAAGGGGAAGGGGAAGTCGCAGCAGAAGGGGAATCAGAAACCTCTGTCGCAGGAGAAGCAGAAGATGTGGAATCAGAATCAGAATCAGAAGCAGAAGAGGAAGAAGCTAACTCAGTTCTGCCGCCGCCGGGACTTCGGAGAAATACTTCACCGTTGTACAGTTCAATATTACCGCTCAACTGCGGACGCCTAGCCGTGCCCCTTGCCTGCACTTGACCGACTACGCCGCCACTGTACAATCCTCTGAGGTTCACTGCCAACTTGTCTAAATTTACAGCCAAAGCATTATCCGCATCGACATCGCCCTCCGCAAAGGGCACAGACAACGGAATCACGCCAGCGGCGACAACTTCTCCCTGACTCAACTGTCCCCGAATTCCTTCTACCCGAATACGATCGCCCTCAAAGCGCATCGTCCCAGTCAGCCCTGTCAGCGGTTCTGGGAAGGCTTGCGCGCGGACGGTTGCATTTTCAAAATTTGCAATTCCTTGCGCTACAGGGTCTTGCAGCGTCCCTCCCACGCGAATTTGCACCTGTCCCTGACCGCTGACCCACTCAACTTGCGGAGTCAATACATTAATAATTGCCAAACCTTCATTTTGCAAATTCGCCCTCAAATCGATTTGATTGCTGTCAGCTTTCACCGCTGCAAACGGCAACTCAAAAGGCAAACTTCCGGCGACCTCAATCGGTTCGGTTTGAGTTACCAAAGCGCTGCCGCCAAAATTCAGGCGGGCATTGCTGTAACTGAAACTGCCGTCGGCTTGTTTAATCGGTTCTCCGTTTAGCGTACCCTCAAGCAAACTCAATTCCCCAGTGGCTTGCGGGTTTTCCAAACTGCCGGCCAAGTTCGCCCGCAAATTCAAATTTCCAGTGACATCCACAAAAGGCAATTCCACCAGTTTTGCTAACTCTTCGACGGGCACATTTTCTACGCGCAACTGCCCGGATTGAGCTTTTTGTCCGAGTTGTCCCGAAAAGCCGATCGCACTTTTGCCCGATCGAATTTCCAGAGGCAAAACAGTTAAAATCCCGTCCTGAAAACTGCCTTCAAGGCTGAACGTTTCAGCAACATATTCTCCCCACTGCCAGTTATCACCTTTCACATTAAATTGAGCTTGCACACCCGTTTGCAAAGAACCTGCGACAGCAATTTCCGCACCAAAAGTGCCTTGCAATTGGGATAAGGGAGGCAATTTTTCTGATGCTTCCACTGCTTGCTGCTGCTGCTGCAAAAGTATTTCAATTTCTGCCAAGCGGCGCAACTGTTCGATTAGCGGGGCTTCTGGTTCTCCCACTGCCACAGTTTGCACGTCGCCACTGTCACCGTAAACGGGAGGTTTTAGGCCTCTAGCCAAGTCGCCTAAATTGAAATATTGCAAAGCGGCTAAAACCTGTTGCAAATTGCCTTGCTGTACGTTAACTTTCCCGGCAAATTGAGGGTTTGCGCCTGTTTGAACATTACCGGAAATTAAGTATTGACCGCTGCCTTGGCGGAATATGCCATTTGTGAGAGTGGCGCTGCCGTTAGCGTAGCTGAATTCGGCTTGGAAACTGTCACCTTTAATGTAGCCGATCGCCGGTTGGGCGATCGCAATTTGTCCGCTTGCTTGCAAAGTCGCCGGATTTAACGGCATCTTCCAACCGGGCACATTTACTTGTCCCGAAACTGTACCAGTTATCGGCCCCAAACCCGCCTCTTTACCCGGTGATAAATTCAAAGCAGCGAGGGGAAAATCGCTTAAATTAACTCGCAAAGTTTCTCCCTCGGTTTGGCCCCTAGCGACAGATTCCCCGCGTTGAATTAAGAAAGATGTCGGCAAAAAAGATTGATTTAAAGCTACTTCGATTTTGTCGCTGGCGCCGGTCAAACGCAAATCTACACTTTTCCCAGCATCCGCATTCACAGTCCCCGCCAGTACCGGGTCAAAAGCGATTTGATTTACGGCTAAATCCCGCACTTCCACGTCGCCCACTAAGCTGAGGGCGGCGAGGGTTCCGCTGAGGCTGCCGGTAAAATCGACATTGCCGCGCAGGGGTGGGTTTTGCTGTGAGGAATTTTTGTCCGCAATTGTAGACAAAAATCCTACTTGTTCTGCTGGTAAGGCTTCCAGGTTAAAGTTGGCGAGTCTGACATCCAAATCTAAGTTGGAAATTGAGGGCCCTCCTTGACCTGCGAGTGCGACGTTAACAAAGCCGTTGGCTGTCAAACCGGGAGTTGTGGCGTTCTCAATTTCCACCCGTTGGCCGTCCCAATTAAATACTGCCTCAAAAGGTTGTTTCAAAAACGGCAATTCCGAGATGCGGAAACTGCCGCCGGCGCGAACATTTTGTAGGGGCGGTGCCCCCGTGCCCGCCGCAATCGGGCCGGATAAATTGATATTGCCGTTAAACAGTCCTGCAAGCTGGGGGAGATTTTGGGAACCAGAGACTACACCTCCGGTTTGCAAGCTTTGTCGCTGCGACTCAAAGGCTTGCTGGAAGCGACTTAGAGCAATTTGCTCGCCCTCGATAGACGCCCGCCAATTCCCCGATGCGGCGCTGCCTTTAGCATTGACAATTCCTCCGCCGTTGGCGAGTCGAATTTGTCCGTCGCCGTTGGCGGTGATGCCGTTGGCGGTTAGATTATCTACTGTTCCCAGAATGCGGACTTGGCCGTCGAGGGTTCCCTCAATTTCTGGCGGTAAATCCGCTGTCAGCAAACCTGTTTCTTTGAGGGTTTGTTCTAAATTACTGACGGCAATTCCGTTGGTTTCCAGCAATGCTTGCAAGTTGCCGTTTTCCAATTTTGCCGTAGTATCGATCGCCCCGAGTCGATCGACCAAAATCCGTCCTTCTCCACTACCACTAATTCCCTTGGCTGTCAAGTTATCCAAACTGCCCGCTGCTTGGAATTCGCCGTTAACTCTGCCGTCAATCGATTTTAGATTTTGGATTTTGGATTTTAGATTGTTGATGTTGGCAGTTTGCTGACTTCCGGGATTAAATGCTGAAGCTACATCTAAAATAGGTATTCCCAAATCTAGTGCTAAGCGACTGAGAATAACTCGATCGGCATCGGCGAAAGCTTGCCAGCGTCTGTCTTCTAATTTACCTCTAAAAGCAAGAGTACCGTCCCCTATATTGAGTGTGCCGCTGCTGCTGACGCCTATGTTAGCGGCGGTTGAATTATCAAGACTGCCGCTGGCTTGAATTTGATTGGATATTTGTCCCTCAAGCGATTTGAGATTTTGGATTTGGGATTTTAGATTGTTGATATTGGCGACTGTTTGGGGATTTTCGGGATTGAATGCTGAAGCCACATCTAAAATCGGCAATCCTAAATCTACCAGACGACTGATGGAAGTGCGATCGGTTTCTGCGGTTCCCTGCCAATTTCCCGCTGCCAATTCTCCTTTAAAATTCACATCACTGCCGGCAAGATTGAGTCTGCCGCTGCCGCTGGCATTGATGCTGCTAGCAGTCAAATTGTCAAGACTTCCCGATGCTGTAAATTGACTCGATAGCAGTCCGTCAATCGATTTTAGATTTTGGATTTTGGATTTTAGATTGTTGAGATTGGCAGATTGCTGATTTTCGGTATTGAATGCTGAAGCCACATCTAAAATCGGCAGTGTCAAATCTACCAAGCGACTGATGGAAGTGCGATCTGTTTCTGCTGTTGCTTGCCAATTTCCCGCTACCAATTCTCCGTTTAAATTCACATTGCTGTCGGCAAAATTGAGCCTACCGTTGCCAGTAACATTGATTCCGCCAGCCGTCAAATCGTCAACATTTCCCGCCACTCGAAATTCACCGGCTAGCTGTCCGCCTAACGATTTTAGATTTTCGATTTTGGATTTTAGATTGTCTATATCTGCGGTCGTTTCCCGTGTTAATAACGGCAAGCCAATATCAATCAATTGATTGACTGCAACTTTTTCAGTATTGCCAAAAACTTGCCATCGACCCGATTCTAGTTCGCCATTAACATCAACAATACTGTCAGCAATATTCAGCGTTCCTTTGCCCGTCGCAGCGATCGCATTTAAACTTAAATCGTCCAGAGTTCCTGCTGCTTCGACGGTTCCGCTGAACAAACCCGCTAGTTCAGGAGGCAAATTAAGGTCTGGCAGGATTTGCTGCAAACTGTTTATATCCACGCCATTGCCCTCGATCAAAGCTTGCCATTGACGGTCTTTTAGCGCAGCATCCACGTTAACAGAAGCGTCGCCAATTTTCACAACCGTATTTTGCAAATCAGCCGAATTCCTTGCGGCTCGAATTTCGCCCGCAGCGGGGAAAGTTCCTTGCGGTGCTTGCCATTGAACTCTCGCTTGAATGTTGTCTAACGGGCCGAAAATTTGAGCTTTTGCGGAGACAGTGCCAATATTAACAGTAGCAGGAATTGGGAGAGCGTAAATTTGGGCGATCGCGTCTCCGGGTACATTTTCAGCTTGGAAGTCAAACACTAAACCCGATCGCGAATTATCCTTTGATAAAGCTAGATCGACTTCACCTTTTCCGCCAATTTTACCACCCGCCGCCGGCACTACCAAAATATCGCTCACAGTCAAAGCTAAAGAGGAAAAAGGGGGAATAGAAGATTGAGAATTGGGAGTTGGGGTTTGAGCCATTCTCCCGCGTTCCAATTTGAAATTAGTGCTAATATTGTTTAATTGCAGTCGATCGACCGTAGCTGGTTTTGTCGAGGCGATCGTACCTGTGAGCACCGGCATTGCAACTGTTCCAGTCAGCTTGGCATCCGCCTTCACCTCCCCCGCAACAGCTACGGGTAATACTACTTTCTGCCCTAACTCTGTCTCCACCGCACTGACAACACTTGCAAAAGCAACTGGTTGCACGTTAGTTGTTAGATTGAAGCTAGCGTTCTCCAAATTAAAATTAGTTCCAGTGGCAACTGTGCCTGCTATTCTAAGGGGAATTAGACCGTAATTAGCCGCCAGACTATCGACAATAATATTAGTTCCCTGAAACCGCAACTGACCGCTGCTATTTTGTATGATTTGTTTCAGTGAAGCAATACTCGCTTGCACTCCTCCAAAACTAGCCGTCCCGGTAATTCCCGATACTTTATTCTCTCGCACTTGCACGGTCAAATTGCCATTAGCAAGACCTTTTTGTAAAGAAATGCTGGAAAGTCTTAGCAAGCGAGCGAGGTCGGGCAACGGCAAATTTTGACCTTGCAACTGCAGGTTAGTTTGAGCTGCAGGTAACATAGAATCAGCTTTAAGTATAAAATTATCGCTGTTAGTAAACTGACCGTTTACTTCGTAGAGAACGCGCTGATTTTGGTCGCGAAATAGAGCACTGCCATTTTTCAAATTTACAGAAATCGGAGCCGAAGTTTTCTGTCCTAATGCGGGACTCGGTACCAAAACTGCGGCGGAATTTTCAGCTCGAAATGCTTCAACTTCAGTTTTAAATAAACCCGGAGATTTCCGCTCCGCCGTTGGAAGATTAACCCAGCGGCCTTTAGCATCCTGTTCGATATAAGCGTTGGCTTTAACTAAAGTAATATCTAATTTGAGAGTGCGGGTAAACAGCAGTTGCAAAACCGAAAACTTGACTTTAACTGCTTCTGTAGAAGCATAATCGGGATCGGTAGCAGTTGCAGGTAAAGTCGATCGGCCAAACCGCAAACTTGTCAGAGAAAATCCCTCCAAACGTCCGAGTTGCACAGGCCGCTTCAGCAACTGACTGACTTCAGTTTCCACCAAAGGAGCTAACTTTTCCCGCACCCACTGGTATCCTACCGCCGCCCCAACCAAGGCGATAATGCCCAATCCCGTACCGCTAAGCAGCAGCAGACGCCACCAGCGGCGGTGGGGGCGGGGTGCGAGTTGATTTTTGTTATCGTCCGAGTTAGTCATGGGTGTTTCTCAGAAATCAGAGAATTCAGGAATTAAGGGAATCAGCCGATTTTAGACAGGTATAATTTCTGCGCTCCGCCTGGGTGGCTTCTGCCTTTGGTAGACTCACAAGTGAGGTCGGAAGTGCCGATCGGGCGTTAGCGAAGCTTGCAGCAGAGGATCGAATTTCAAGATTCACGTCCCACTCCGGGGCAGAGTCCAATAACCTTTACTAAACTTAATCAAAACACGCAACACCACCTAATACCAAGTCCTCCAACTCCCCTAAATCCTCTCGATCCCGCTAGTGCAGGCTCGGTGGTCAATCTAAAATCTAAAATCTAAAATCTAAACACGTCCCCCTCCAGGGTAGACTCCAGAAACCTTTAGCGAACTTAATCAAAACACGCAACACCACCTAAAACCGACAGTCAATCTAAAATCTAAAATCTAAAATCTAAAATCGCACGATCGCTCCTAAGATAAAAAAACGGTGGTTAAGAAGGTCTTTAAAACTTATGCGAGTGTTCGTCTTACTCTTCAATGCCCGCACCGAGAATGAGGGAATTCATACCATTCAACTCGGCGATCGCAATAAAGTTCTGATGTTTGAGTCAGAAGACGACGCCACCCGCTTTGGCGTGATGTTGGAAGCTCAGGATTTTCCCGAACCCGCTGTCGAGGCGATCGACGATGAGGAAATTAAGGAGTTCTGCAACAGTGTTGATTATGATTGGGAACTTGTGCCCGCGGGCGCGCTGGCGATCCCGCCAGAAGACAATGTAACACAGACTCAGTGGCAGCCGGAGTCCAAACCAGATCCCGATCCGGATTCTGAGGTTTCCCAAAACGAACTGGATTCTATTCGCCGCCGACTCGAAGGACTTTTGTAATAGTCATTAGTCATTAGTCAGCAGTTATTGGTCATTAGTCAGCAGTTATTGGTAATGGCTAATGGGTAATGGGTAATTGCCTCTCTCTCGGAAGTAGATTTAGCCGATCGCCCGCAAGCGCAAATTTCGAGCCTTTGAGTCACGACTTCACCAAGCTCACCAGAGGGCTGGCAATGCGTACCCTATTTTGTACACCTAATGACTGTTGACTAATGACTGTTGACTGTTGACTGTTGACTGTTGACTAATGACTGGTGACTAATGACCAATGACTAATGACTCATCAAAAAACATGAAAAATTTAGAAGAACGGGGCCATCTGCTGACTGAACAGGTGAATACCAACAGCGAGAATTTAGACCAACTCAGTTCGATCGAATTAGTGGACTTGTTCAACCGGGAAGACGCCCAAACCTTAAGCGCGATCGCCCGTGCCCGCGAACAGTTAGCCCATGCGATCGACATTGCAGCCGAGTCTCTACGTCAAGGAGGTCGCCTGTTTTACGTCGGTGCGGGTACTTCCGGGCGTTTGGGGGTGCTGGATGCCGCCGAGTGTCCCCCCACCTTCTGCACGCCGCCAGAACTCGTACAGGGCATAATTGCCGGGGGTGCGGGGGCTTTGGTGCGGAGTTCGGAGGATTTGGAGGATCGGGCTGAGGATGGGGCCGAGGCGATCGCCCACCGTCACATTACCAACTTAGATGTAGTTGTCGGGATTACGGCTGGGGGTACGACGCCTTTTGTGGCGGGCGCTTTGCAGGCGGCACGCCAGCGGGGGGCGAAAACTGTGTTTATGGCCTGCGTACCCGTCGAACAAGTGAATTTTGAGGCTGATGTTGATATTCGGTTGTTGGTTGGCCCGGAGGTAGTGGCGGGATCGACGCGCTTGAAAGCCGGTACAGTAACAAAAATGGCTTTAAATATCCTTTCGACTGGGGTAATGGTGAAGCTGGGCAAGGTTTACGGCAATCGGATGGTTGACGTGGCGGTTACTAATAAGAAATTGCGCGATCGGGCTGTGCGGATGTTGCAGGATTTGACTGATTTAAACCGGGATGAGGCGGGTTTTTTGCTCGAAAAAAGTGGCAAGTCGGTTAAGTTAGCTTTGATGATGCACTGGACTAATTTGGAGAAGGAAGAGTGCGATCGCATTTTGGGCGAGTTTCAAGGGAATTTGCGATCGGCAGTAGCATCGATTGGTCATTAGTCAGTAGTCAGCAGTCAGCAGTCAGCAGTCATTAGTCATTAACAACTGCCAACTGCCAACTGTCAACAGTCAACTGTCATTTGCGATATCGATGCAAAAAATTGTGAAATCTCTTCAGTGGATCTGATGTGATAAACACTTTTGGTATTTTGGGCGCGATCGACATACTCGCGATATCTGGGAGTCAAATACTTGTGACACAACCAAAGAACGCGGTAACTATTAATTGAACTCTTCAAGATGGGGCTCTTTTCCGGCCAGCCTTCTGGTAGCCTAAAGCTACCTGTAATCAGCCGTTTAGTCACCCACCAGAAATGCACGTATAAGGGCAGATCGACAAAAACCAGACTATCTGCCTCGTTGAGTCGAAGCCAGACGGTTTCCATACAACCAAAACCGTCTATAATCCATCGGTCAGTAGCCAAAATTTTCTCATGGGTACGCTTATATTCTTCATTTGGAACCTCAGCGCCCCCAGATTGATATTTAATCTTATCCAAGGCGTAAAGTGGCAAACCAGTGATTTCTGATAATCTCTTGCTGAGAGTTGATTTACCGCCTCCAGTGTTGCCAAACACGGCTACTTTTTTCATAGTTATCCCTCTTAGTAATCATGCAGTTTGTAGCAATACTTGATATTATTACTATAATAATCAATTTATCAAAATAGCCCCCTTGATTATCCTCTCCAAATTCAACGTAAAGCGCTCTTGTTTTTATATTCCCGACTTCTTGGAGGAGTCGGGAATCTGGATATGATGTTTTTTAGGCGTTGACAAAAACAGAAGATGTAAGCTGACTTTGACTTACACCTTGCACGATGCCCAAATAATTACTGCCAGACTTAATCGCCGTAGAAGCGATGCTTGCCCCTCCATCTAACTGCAAACTCACAGATTCCAAAGTCAAATTTGGAAATCCGATACCGTCAGTCAAACCAATTTTATCCCCAGCCCCAAAATCGGTAATCACATCTGCACTAATTAAAGTAGGCGTAGCAGACAAACCTCCTGCTAAGATAAACGTATCATTTCCAGCGCCGCCCGTCAGCATATCTTGACGGCGATCGCCCGCCAACAAATCTTCGCCGTTACCGCCAATCAAGACATCATCTTCTTTGCCGCCACGGATAGTATTGTTACCGTCTCCTCCGATTAGTCGATCGTTATCATTGTTGCCGCTGATAAAATCATTGCCAACACCGCCATCAATTAAATCGGATTCTTTGCCGCCGGATAAGCTGTCATTCCCTCCTGCGCCATTAATTGTATCCGCACCTTGCATCCCATTAATGCTATCAGCACCTTCTCCCCCCGTGATATTGTCTTTGCCGGAAAGGGCAAAAATTGGCAAGCCCGCAGCATTTGTTGGTATTTGAGTATCGGCACTATCTGATAGGAAATAATTGCCGCCACTGGCTGTATTTTTGGGTGCTTGTGTCGCGCTGCCGTCCCCTGTAGCATTGGGTATTGGCGAAGTAATAGATATAGTGTTTGGTGTGGGAGTAGGTGTCGGTGTGGGTGCGGGATTGACACTACCGTCAAGAGAAGTCGCAAAAACTTGCGTCCAATAGTGATTCCAATTTTCTGTGCCAGTATCGTCGGCTAAGAAATAGTAACCAATCCCAATTTCTTTGAGATTCGGGTTAAGAATATTAGTCCGGTGGCCGCTGCTGTTCATCCACGATGATACAACTTGTTCGGGTGTAGAAGAACCCGCAGCAATGTTTTCTGCCGCCGCTGAGAATTGATAGCCCGTTGCAGAAATCCGACTTCCTAATGACGAACCATCTTTTCCGGTATGGGAAAAGAAGTCTTGCAGTGCCATGTTTTGGCTGTGATTTGCCGCCGCATTTAGTAACTGAGTATTTAAGGTTAGCGGGGAGAAACTCAATTTGCCGCGTTCGATGTTGGTAAGTTCTAAAACTCTATTAATAAAGTTTTGAGTGGTTGGGCTTGGTGCTACTTGAGAGGCCGATCGCTCTCCTGTTAAAATGTCCGAGGACTGAGAACCTGAATTTTGTAGTTGTTCAAGCATGGGGATGATCAACAGTTTTAAGACTTGGTTTTGCTGGTAGATGGCTTACCGTCTTAACGATAGTTTCCCCGATCGCTAGCTGGCTGGACACAATTCAATAATTGTATTAATCCCTGCCGCTGCTTTATCTATTTTGATTATAGCTGTTGTCAAAGTGGGGATGTCAAGGTCCCGGCTCTGGTTGGGATCGGGAAGAGTATGATCGACTTTAAGGAGAGTTTCAAAAGAATTTGCGATCGGCCCTGGCATCAATACAATTTTAGATTTTAGATTTTAGATTTTAGATTTTTCCTGATTAGTATGGTTTAGGCGGCGCACCCAGCCTGCTGGCTGGCTAGAAACCCGGTTTCTACGATTTTTGCAGAGAGGAACGACAAATATAGGAAGAAACCGGGTTTCTGAATTCTGTGTGCGCTCGCGAACAGAGTTTTTAGTAGAATCCTCACAAAAAATTCTAAATTAATTCAAAATTCACAGCCGCGCAGGGTTGTTCGCGATCGCCAAAGCAATCTCAAGATTTCAAACTATTTTCTTGTCCGCCTCTAGCCTCCTGAGCAACTTGCTCAACCTCATCTTTGGCGAGAATTTCCAAAGCTGTCTGTGCTTCTGCACCGCCCAACCGCCCCAAAGCTTGGGCGACTCTGTAACGGATCTGCCAATCTGCATTGGAAGCGTAGGGAAGCAGCAGCGGCAGTGCGCGTTTATCTCCCAATTCACCTAATGCGCTGATGGCAATGGTTTGGATCAATTCGTTTTCAGAAGTCAGGGCATTTTCTAACATCGGAAAAGCTTTCGGATCTCCCATTTCTCCCAAAGCCGCAACGATGCTCAGTTGCACCAGCCATTCAGAGGTACTGCTGTAAACTTGCTGCAAATCTTCTAAAGCATCGGTTAATTTCAATGCGCCCAAAGCATCGGCTGCTGCTGCTTGCACGTCGGGTTCGGGGTCGTTGTTCAAGCAGTTTCGCAGTACCTCTAAAGCGTTCGGCAGATTCTGCGTGCCGAGGGTTGATAATTGGCTGACTGCTGCGTAGCGAACCCGGACGTTGTTGTCGCCGATCGCAATTTGAATCAGTTTATAGGCTATCGCGGGTTCTAGTTGCCGCAGTTGGTTGACTGCTCGCAGCCTTTCGCCAAAATCCTCGGAATTCAGCAATTGTTCGACAGACTCAGGGGTAATGCTCATCGGATTTTAGATTTTAGATTTTAGATTTTAGATTTGGTAATTGGTAATTGCCAAAAGCGAACGAGATTTAAGGAGCGATTCCCTACGGGATAGCTTCGCTTCACGACTCATTTTCTGATACAGTCCTGGAACTGCAACAGTTAATTTAAGACTCCGCCGCCATCGATCGGATAATATCTCCCCTAGTGAGGATGCCGATTACTTTGCCCGCAGTATCAAGCACCGGCAATCGATGGATACTGCGATCGTGCATCAGTTTGGCAGCTTCTTGGACAGATTTGTCGGGCCCGATGGTAACTGGCTCTGTACTCATGGCTTCTCCTACTGTTTGTCCTAAAGCCTTGTGGAGTTCTCGCTCGTAACGAGAGGGATTTTCCAAATAAATTACGCTGTCGAGCACCATGATATAAGCGGGCGGAGTTACGCCGGTTTCCCGCCACATCAAGTCGGTTTCGGAGATGACTCCTACCAACAAGTCATTCTCATCTACGACGGGAAGACCGCTAATGCGTCGTTCGGCTAAAATTTTAATCGCTTCGTTCAAGGGCATTTCGGGTCGCGCCAAAATCGGCTCGCGGCTCATTACATCGGCTACTGTTTTTGGCATGATTAGCGGTTGATTGAGTTATCTCTCCTTATCGATCATATAGGGAAAGCGTGACACAGACTGAAGAAAGGCAGCTCTGCCGAAGGGATTCGTTAGAAGGTAGTAAAGAAGGAAAAAGTTTGAATGCCAGAATTTTGCTGTTTTTTTCGATCGCACTATAAAATTCTGCCGTTTGCCTCTTTCCGGCGAGCGATCGACCTGACAAGATTGTTAAGATATCTTAAAGAGCGGATAAATCCTTACCAATGCCCGAATCTCCAGCCCGAAAACCAGACTCCCAACCAGAAACGCGCTGTGTATTGGTTTGCCAGTATCAATCTTGCCTGAAAAATGGTTCAGCAGCAGTGCTAGCTGCTTTTGAAGCTCAACAAGTTGCAGGGGTGAAAGTGGAGGCCTGTAGTTGTCAGGGACAGTGCACCACTGGCCCGACTGTACGAGTTACCCCGGACGAAATTTGGTATTGTCGAGTTAAACCGAGTGATGTACTGTTAATTGTGGAAGAACACCTCAAAGGGGGAAAACCTGTAGAGCCGCTGTTCAATCCGAGAATTCATGCGCGTTATTATTATTAGTATGGACTTAATTCGGTGAAACTTCCAAGCTCTGGCGCATCTAATTTTAATAGTTATTGTTAAGGAACTGGCACTTTGAAAATCAAAGGAATTGCGCTGAGTTTGTTAATCCTAATTCTGGGGCGTCCGTCGGCGGTTGCTGCTCAAACGTCGGCGGTTGCTGGGGATATTTGTCCTGGGGAATTGGGGGCGCAAGTAGATGCGATCGCCAACCGTCCCGAATTTAGCCGATCGCGCTGGGGCATTTTGATTCAACCTCTATCTTCTACTGCTACTCTCTACAGCCGCGACGCCCAAAAATATTTTATTCCTGCATCAAATGCCAAGCTGCTAACCACAGCCGCTGCTTTACAGAAACTCGGTGCAGATTTTCGGATTAAGACATCGGTTTACAGCGGCGAAAATGGCAGTTTGTACGTGGCCGGCAGGGGAGATCCGAGCATTGCTGAGGCTCAGTTGAAATCTTTGGCGCAGCAGTTGAAGCAGCGGGGAATCAGTCAAGTTAACCAGTTGATTGGCGATGACAGCTATTTTCAAGGCAGTGCAGTCAATCCGAATTGGGAATGGGAAGACGCGCAAGCTGGCTACGGAGCACCGATTAACAGTTTAATTTTCAATCAAAACGCGATCGACCTTCTCTTGTCCCCGCAGGCTCTGGGGCAACCTCTGAAAGTTACTTTTGTCGAAGCAAAGCTGGCAAATCAGTGGCAACTTCAGAACAATACTGTTACCGTCGCTCAAAACGAATCTGAGTTTATTGAAGTTGGTCGGGAGTTCGATCGACCTATAATTCGAGTTAGTGGACAGTTGAAAGTTGGTGGCGAACCTGAATCAGCTTATGTCGCCGTTGTCAACCCCGCTAATAATTTTTTGCAGTATTTTCAACAAGCCCTGGCGACTGAGGGAATTCCTGTTAAACAGAGTTTAGTTGCATCGGCTTCTCGCAATTTAAATCAAGAATTAGCAACCGTTGAATCGCCAGCGATGGCGGAATTGGTGAGAGAAACTAATCGAGAAAGCAACAATCTTTATGCAGAAGTTTTATTGAGATTGCTGGGAAAAGTTACAGACAAGATGCCTGTGCCACAAGAGGATACAGGTGAAAGCGGTTTGAAAGAGCTAAAAACAGTTTTAACTCAATTAGGAGTAAATCCAAACAGCTACATATTAGCCGACGGTTCCGGCTTGTCTCGGCACAATTTAATTAGTCCAGAAGCCTTGGTGCAAACTTTGAGATTTATGGCCAATTCACCTGCTGCATCTATTTACCGCCAGTCACTGCCGATCGCGGGCGAGAGCGGCACTTTGAAAAATCGCTTTAATATTACCCCAAACCGCGTAATTTTGCAAGCAAAAACAGGAACTATGAGCGGAGTTTCGGCGCTGTCGGGATATATCGAAGTTCCGAATTACGAGCCGCTGGTGTTTAGCATTATCGTCAATCAATCTGACCTATCGACTGCAAAAATGCGATCGGCAACGGACGAAATTGTGCTATTATTGAATCGCCTCCGCCGCTGTTAAAACAATACATTTAAGGTGATAAACTTGAACTCAGTAGTTACACCTAAAACACAGGACACCCCAAAACCTTACAAGTTTTAAGTTTAATTAGATTGCAGCGGCGGGGATCGAAAAGCAGCTACAATAAAAGTAGAAAAATTAACACCATTGGGACGTTTTAGCCTGCTACCAGTCGGCGGGTTCTGTACTGACCGAAAATAAGTCTAACTTTCCCACTATGAATTCTTTAGATTCCGAACAGCAACACATCTTTGTCGAAACCAACAACATCCGCCTGCACTGCGTTTCTCAAGGAGAAGGCGAGCTCGTTCTCCTCCTGCATGGGTTTCCAGAGTTTTGGTACTCTTGGCGTCATCAAATCCCTGCTTTAGCGCGTCATTTCAAGGTGGTAGTGCCGGATTTGCGGGGCTACAACGATTCCGACAAGCCGGAAAGCGGCTATGATTTAGATACGCTGAGCGCGGATATTCGCGGTTTGATTTCGAGCCTCGGTTATACAAAAGCTCACGTTGTAGGTCATGATTGGGGAGGGGCGATTGCGTGGCACTTAGCTCAAAAATTCCCCGAACAACTCAACCGCTTGGCAATTTTAAACGCTCCGCACCCGCAGCGATTCGTGCAGGAAATGGCGAGCAATTTAGATCAAATCCGCCGCAGTTGGTACGTTTTGGCGTTTCAGGTTCCCGGCATTCCCGAATGGTTGATCCGGCAAAACTTGAAAGATTTTGTTCACAATGTTTTCCAAGGACAAGCTGTTCGCAAAGGAGCTTTTAGCGCTGAGGAAACTAAGATTTATCAGACTGCTTTAGAAAAGCCGGGAGTATTAGCCGCCGCTATCAATTATTATCGGCAGATGTTTCATCCGCAGAGGCTTTGGAATTTGGGGCAGAAATTAGAACCTGTGACAGTGCCTACTTTGGTACTTTGGGGAGAAGAAGATGCGTTTTTGAGCCACAAACTTGTAGAAGGTTTAGACAGATTAATTACGGCTCCGTTTAAGTTGAAATTAGTTCCTCACTGCGGTCACTGGATTCAGCAGGAAGCGCCGCAGACGGTGAATCGAGAATTGCTGAGTTTTCTGAGAAATTCTTCTCCTTCTTTGGCTTTGGCATAGAAAAAAATTAACGCTTGCACATAAGAACGGGCAAGATGCCCGTTCCTAATATCTGACGCACCCTACTTATTTATTAGTCCCAGAGCAAATTTTCTTGGATCAGCAGTGCAATCATCGCTGTTCTGGAACAAACACCGAGTTTGATAAAAATCCGCCTCACGTAAGTAGCAACCGTCCAGTGACTGATATTTAAATTTTTGGCAATACATTTGTTTGGCAGGCCTTGGGCTACTAATTGCGCGATCGCTCTTTCCCGTGGACTCAGGCTAATTTCCGGTTTGTAACTTGTGCTTTGCATACTTTTGCAATGAGGTAATGAGTTAAAATCTAATCAATTAAGGGTAGAATTCCGAGTTTCTTTCGAACTTCAGATAAAGGAGTTTCCCAATCAGATGCAACGTCCCAATTAATTAACCGAGTGGCTAATTTTCCATGTTTTAAGCCTTTGATAATTTGTCCGATCGCGCATTGGCAGCCGATCAGTCCAACTAACACTAAAATCGCACAAGAAGGACGAAATACTTGAGCGCGAGTAAACGCTTGAAGTATAAATTCATCTTCTGTTGAAGCCGATAGACCGGTCAGAACCGGTTAAACGCCGTGGTTTCGCTGAATCCAGTCTCCCGATGCGATCGGCTCAAAGCCTTGTTCGTCTAGAAATCGCGCCACTGAGCACCCTAATGTTCCTGCTGGCAGTTGGCGCAATTTTGCCAAGTCTATTTCAAAGTGTCGATCGCTCTCAATTTGAGGATTAATTGTTTGAGCAATCTTTAATATAACTTCTAATTGACCGTCAGCCATGATTTATTCTCCCTCGAACAATGATTTAACTCTCTGGCAAACTTAATTTGTGTTTGTGAAGTTCATTTTTGCGATGAATCAAGACGAATTTTTTTACGGACTCAGCTTAGAAATCGTACTTTCTGTCAAACCAATCGGCGATCAGGAGCTTTTACATTTCTTTACAAGCATTCTTAGATTTGAAATCTGCTACCTGTAAAAATCGCCCGAGTGTTTGTAATCGCAACTTGACCCACCGGGGAGTAGCCGTAAAATCCACAGTATTTAGCGGTGATTGGAACTCCCTTACTTACGTATATAAATTTATTCTGCTGCTAATTATTAGAACCTGCAATGAGTCAGAAGTTGAAGCTTGCAGGCCTCGTGATGCAGGTGCATACAAGTGAAGAGAGTAGAAGGGAGATGAAGTAAGGTGAAGTTATCCAGAGTTGATGTTTAGGAATTACGCAGTAGTGCCAATCCCCCGTGGTTGCCGAATTTGTAGTGGTCATCATGGGCGATTGCCCGTCGTTAGAATGCCGCTCAAATGAGTGTCACTCATTTGAGCGACTGGTCAAATATGTTCACCAACAGCTACAAATAAAGTAGAGATTCATACAAGGTGTTACTATGAAAAAACTTTCCATTTTGTTATCCACAGGAGTTGTGTCATTGATTTGGTGCGCTGCTGCTAGCGCTACCACTTATGTTAATCCTAACGGTAAAACTACTTTAAACTTGTCAGAAAAAGGAAACAATCGCAGCGGTTTTTACTTAACCAAAGTAGGCAATCGGGAATTTTTGGGCAATATTCAAATTACCCGTTCCGAAGGAGCAGCAGGCTCTTACTATTACAATGGAACTTTCAAAGACAGTGCGACTGGCCCTGGTATAAAAATTGTTTGTTCTGGAGATATTGCCATTGTCAGGCGTCAAGTTGGAAGAAGCAGCCAATTGGGAGCCGAAGTTACTTGGAAGGTGAAAGCCGGAGAAAATTGTCCTTCTATTGGCCAGACATTTAAAGTAAATTTAGTCGAAGCTTTACCGCGTCCTAATGCAAGTGGCGACTATACTTCTAGCAATGCTAATACTTGGTCGAGTCCAACAAATGGTTTTGTAACTTGGCCTGCTTGGCGAGTCACCTCGCGAGATGGACAACTCAACTGCCGCAAGACCGCAAACGGAGCAATTCAACAAGTTTACCGCGCGGATAGAGATACAATTGCTGCTGAACTCAGGGGAGCAAATGCGATTACGATGGCGAACGGTAAACCCTGGTTGCTGACAAGACAAGGCTGTTATGTGCGCGCTAATTCTCAATACGTTCAGCCAGTTTCTATGCCTGAATAAGTGTTCGTAAATAGGGAGCATCTCAATGAAAGCAGCCCAGCTTGAAATTGGAGTTTTGAGGCAATAGGCAGAAGGAAGGAGCCAGGAGAAGTATTTTTACAAATATGAGATGCTCCCAGTTCCGCTGTCAGAGCCACGCGGCTTACCAAAAGACATGAATCCAGTTTACAAGGAGTATTTTGAAAACAATTCTGTTGGAATAGAGCATCACTTTACGTGGTTTATGGTTCAGGAAGTTATTGAATATGATGGGGACGGAATGTTTTTACCAGGCACGGGTTATGTAGACCGTCGATATGCTTATCCCTTTCATAATTCAGGTTCTTTTCCACAGGATTTGCTCAAGAATAAACCTGTTTATAAGTCAATACGATTCAGTTAAGGAAAATTGTAGCGAAAATGTTGGGCGGAGTGAAACGGAGGGTTCGTTCCACGGGCCCAACCTACGCACGATCGGTTTTTTTAGCACTAACCCAAGCGTATTGCGTCAATCGATTTTAGATTTTAGATTTTAGATTTTAGAGGCGACCTCACGGATAAATGCGGGGGCTTGAGGATCTTCGATTTGAGATTTGGGATTGATTCCACGGATAAATCACGTGGCGGGTAGCATCAAGAAATTCCTGGTCATAACATTAAAATTAAACTGCTCAAAGAATCGCCGACTTTCCTGTTAAACAAAAACGTCGCACCATAGCTACAGCCTGCCAAGGAGGATGTCAATCAGAATAGTGGTATCGACTAGAGATAATCGTTAGATCCTCGTCATCCATACCATAAACTAATCGATTCGTATCATCAATTCGCCTCGATCAAAAACCAGCCAGATTCTCCCTCAGTGGTTCTGGCTTTCCGAGCCCCCTCAAACGGCAATCGGATTGTTGCCTCAATTAGCTTGTTAATTCGTTTTAACGTTTTCTTGTCTTGCCGTTGCCAATATAAATAATCGCCCCAAGCCTCATCCGTCCATGCTAACTTTCTAGTCATCCAACAAATGTCGCTCCACCACTTTCCCCTGCTTAAACTGAGCGATAGAACGCTCCAAATGGGCAGCATTGGTGGGAGATTTGAGTAAATGAACTGTTTCCAGCAAACTATTAAAGAACTCTAGCGACATCACCACGGCATCCTCCGCATCCCGTCTAGTGATGATGGTATAGTCCCTATCTTCCACTACTCTGTCTAAAACAGCCTTGAGGTTATTTCTCGCTTCGCTAAAAGAAACAATATTCATGTACTTGACATTTGTACTACTTACTGTACAAGTATACCAATCCGCAATATATTCGGCAATCCCGATCTCATATCATGTCGGTCAATTTACTGGTTCTATGGCTCTGTTACTGGTTTATATCATTCCGGTGCAGCCGGAATTGATATTACTGGTTTACTGGTTTACGGGCTGTGCTTCTTAACCCATTTAAGCGACAAGCGAGCCGAAGCCGAGCGAAAATTAAATTCGAGGCTCGCTTGTCGCTGTTGAGCGTTACTTTCGTTCTTTGTGAAAGTAACGAGTAATACCAATTTAATGTGAAGTTGCACATATCTCGATCCCCCTAAATCCCCCTGATTGTTGGGGAGTAGGGGTTGACTTTGAGAAGAATCTTGTCCCCCCCTTGTAGGGGCGGTGCTAAGAGTGCCCGCCCTCTTGGCTAGGGGGGATCGGATTCTATGCAACCTCATAAAAAATTGGTATAACACGAGTAAACAACCAGTAAAGGAGTAATAATTGAGGACTAAAAAACTTAGATTTCTTCGTCCAAATCTTCTACCTCATCTACATCATCTACATTATCTACATCATCTACATCATCTACATCATCTACCTCAACAGGAGCGACAGAATTAGCAGAAACCACAGCACCAGTCTCAAGTTTCTTTTTAACTAGCTCCTCAATTTCATTTTTGAAATCGATGTTTTTCTCCATGTGCTGGATCACTTTGTCTCGTCCTTGAGCTATGTTCTCTCCGTTGTAGCTATACCAAGAACCTTTTTTCAGAATTACTCCCATTTCGTCGGCCAAGTCAGTCAGACAGCCTAAAGTAGAAATGCCTTTGCCAAATACAATGTCAAATTCGGCAATACGGAAAGGCGGAGCAACTTTATTTTTAGCAACTTTAACTTTCGTGCGGTTGCCGTATTCTTCTGTACCTTTTTTCAAGCTTTGAATGCGGCGAATGTCAAGCCGCACGCTGGCGTAGAACTTGAGTGCGTTACCGCCGGTTGTTGTTTCCGGGTTGCCGTAAGTTATGCCGATTTTCTGCCGCAATTGGTTGAGGAAGATGACGGTACAGCCTGATTTGCCGATGTTGCCGGTGATTTTCCGCAAAGCTTGGCTCATCAAACGCGCTTGCAAACCCATGTGGGAGTCGCCCATGTCGCCTTCGATTTCGGCGCGGGGGACGAGGGCGGCTACGGAGTCAATTACTACGATATCGACGGCGACGGAACGCACGAGTTGATCGACTATTTCTAGGGCCATTTCGCCGGTATCCGGCTGGGAAACTAAGAGATTTTCAATATCCACGCCTAAAGCTGAGGCGTAGGTGGGATCGAGGGCGTGTTCGGCATCGACGAAGGCTGCGATACCGCCGGATTTTTGGACTTCGGCGATCGCGTGGAGGGCTAGAGTTGTTTTACCGGAACTTTCCGGGCCGTAAATTTCAATAACTCGACCTTTTGGCAAACCGCCGCCCAAAGCAATGTCCAGTGTCAGGGCTCCGGTGGGAATGGTTTCTACCCTCATGCGAGTGGAGTCTCCCAATCGGACGATCGCCCCTTTGCCAAAGCTGCGCTCGATTTGGGAGAGTACGGAAGTTAGAGCTTTTTGCTTTTCTGAGTTTTCAGTGGAAGTTTTTATAGACGCTTCTTTTTTTGCCATTTGCGGTACGCGGGTAGGCCCCTTGCGGAGCTTGTTGATTAACTGTACAACACGTATGTTAGCAGTTATTTTTGGGGTCTGGAGGTTCTGGGAGGATCTGGCTGAAGATTCTTGATTTTGGGGGTGGTTCAGCCTGAGCCAGCTTTCAGAAGGCACTGATGTAGATGTATTGGGCATCCGGCAGAGGGTAGAATGATCGTCTGTTGGGGTATGTACGGGGTATCGATCGCTCTCGGAGTGAGGTCTAGGATGATCTACAGTTCCTCTCGGACGAGCGCCACAATTAGGTAGGACAAGCATGGAATCTACAACACATCAAGACACATCTGTTAATACCAAAAATTCCCGGTGGCTAATCAGCTTATTGGCGATCGGCATCTTACTAGGTATCGGATTTCGGTTTTTTGAGATCGATCGCAAAGTTTACTGGCACGACGAAGCTTACACATCAATCCGCGCCGCTGGTTTCACCTCGGAAGAAATTCACTACGAACTCTTCCAAAACCGGATTTTTCCCGCACCCGAATTGCAGAAATACCAGCGGATCAAACCGGGAAGTACAGCAGCAGACACAATTCGTTCTTTAGCACTAGACCCGAAACATCCGCCTTTGTACTTTCTGATGGCTCGTGTTTGGATGCAACAATTTGGCAGTTCTCTAACAGCATCCCGCAGTTTGCCTGCACTATTGAGTTTGCTGTCGTTACCTTTGATGTATGCTTTAGCTCAGGAACTTTTCGCCTCGAATTTGGCAGCGTTATTAGCAACAGCACTGTTGGCTTTATCTCCCATTGACATCTTGTTGGCTCAGACAGCAAGGCAGTACAGTTTGCTGACCGTCGCAGTTATTGGCAGCAGTTGGCTGCTGCTGAGAGCAGTGCGGTTGCGGGCTTGGCAAAATTGGGCGTGTTACTCGCTGGCGGTCGCGATTGGTTTCTACACTCACCCTTTCTTCGGTTTAACACTCATCGGACACGGAGTTTTTATCATTTCTTACTGGCTGTTTGTCAACAAAAGAGAATTGCGAGGTAACTTAACTACTTCTAAATTTTTTTTAGCAATAACAGCAGGTTTAGTATTGTATAGTCCGTGGATCTACGTCATGGCGACCAACCTGGATCGAGCATCAGCTAGGGCAGCTTGGACGCGAGTGTCTCCTGGCTGGCTGTATATTCTCAGAATGTGGCTGCTCAGCTTTACAGCTTTATTTTTTGACATCGAATCGAGCTCTAAAAATATCTGGATTTATCTGCTGAGATTGCCTTTTTTGCTGTTAATTGCGGTAGCCATTTACCAAATATGCCGCCGGACTAGCATCTCAACTTGGGTGTTTATTGTAACATCAATTTTTGTACCTTTTTTGCTTTTGGCTTTACCGGATCTAATCCTAGGCGGCCAACGTTCGGCCGTCAGCCGGTATCTGATTTCCTGCTTTCCGGGAGTGCAGCTAGCAGTTGCTTACTTGCTCGCCTGTTACCTGAAAACTCAGCAGCGGTTTTGGCAAGTCATTTTAGCCCTGGTTTTTACAGCAAGTATAGCATCCTGTACGGTTAGCGCTTTTTCTGATACTTGGTGGAGCAAAGACTTGAGCTATTTTAATGCTGAAGTTGCGAAAATTATTAACAAAGAGGCGATAGCTAATCGATCGATTAAAGATACAATTGTAATTAGCGATCGCGGCAACGATTTTACGAACATGGGAGATTTGCTGTCTCTGAGTTATTTGCTCGACAAAGACGTGCGGCTGATGCTGATGAGCCAGTCGCCAGAAATCGAGATGCTGAACAAATATTCGGCTCCCCTGGTGTTCCGCCCTTCGGAAAAATTGATCTCGGCACTCAAGCAAAATCAACGCCGCTTAGAGCCGATATTGGAATCTGCCAGACTTTTTCGAGCGCGGCGAGCTTCTTAGAGCAGATTGACAGAAATGGACGATCGTCCCGATAGTGTACGTCAGTGGATTTTAGATTTTAGATTTTAGATTTTAGATTTATTCCACAGATGAATCTGGGAGATTAAACTTTGGTCTAAAATTTTTGGCTCTTCACGATAGGAGTACGTGGCAGGGTATCGGTTTTTGGCCGGGGGCAGAAAAAACTGTTTTAATTGCCTCAAATATTTCGACTGACGCACCTTAAATCACTATTTGGGCATTTTTGTCAATATTCCCGGTAAGGTGCGTTAGAAAAAAACTGTGTGAGTTGTCTCAACTATTCGGGCTGACACACCCGACATCATCATCAGCAATAATTATTTGAATACTTAGGATTAAACACAATGCAAGAGTTAAATAATTCATCTTCCGAATCCGCGCAGAAGTTTCGCAATCTTCAGGCACAATTACGGGAACGTTGGCGAGCGATAGAAGAATTCGACGGCGGAGATTGTGACATTATTATCATTCCTTCTGTCAGCTTAGATCAGCAAGAAATGCAGAAAGTTGAGGGTGCTTACCATTACGAAGAGCGGCATTTATTTTCATTGATTCGCCTGCGAAATCCCCGCACGCGCTTAATTTACATTACCTCCGAGCCCTTGCACCCGATGATTGTGGATTATTACCTGCAATTGCTGCCGGGAATTCCTTTTTCTCACGCGCGCGATCGGCTTGTGCTATTCAGTGCTTACGATGCTTCTGCCAAATCCCTCACCCATAAAATTTTAGATCGTCCCCGCTTAATGGAGCGCATTCGTCAAGCAGTGCGGCCGACAAAATCTTATATGGTTTGTTACAACTCGACGCCCTTAGAACGCGAGTTATCTGTTCAATTGGGGATTCCTTTGTGGGCCAGCGATCCCGATCTGTTATACTGGGGAACCAAAAGCGGTAGCCGGCAAATTTTTAAAGAATGTGGCGTGCCTTATCCTGACGGTTCCGAGTTGGTTTGGAATGCGGAAGATTTAGCAGAAGCTGCAGCCAAGTTGTGGGAACGGCAGCCACATTTGCAGCGGATCGTAATTAAGTTAAATGAAGGTTTTTCGGGGGAAGGAAATGCAATTCTCGATCTGCGTTCCCTGGCGAGTAAAGCACCTACAGAAAGAGCGAAGGCAATTGGCGATCACTTCCATAATTTGCGCTTTCAAGCAACGGGCGAAACCTGGGAAAATTTTAGCAGCCGCATTCCAGAATTAGGGGCTATTGCCGAAGCATTTATCGAAGGAGAAGAAAAGTTCTCGCCTAGTGTTCAAGGCAGAATTGTCCCCAGTGGCGAAGTAGAAATTCTCTCAACCCACGACCAGATTTTAGGAGGCCCAGACGGCCAAATTTTCTTAGGTTGCCGATTTCCTGCGGACGAATCTTACCGGCTGGCGTTGCAAGAATTGGGATGGAAAGTCGGGCAAAACTTAGCTAAAAAAGGGGCTTTAGAGAGATTTGGAGTAGATTTTCTCGCTGTAAAGCAATCCGATGGGAAATGGGATATTCAAGCAATAGAAATTAACTTACGTAAAGGAGGGACAACTCATCCTTTTATGGCGCTGAAGCTGTTAACCAATGGTCGGTACGAACGTTCGACAGGATTATTTTACAGCCTGCAGGGCCGTCCAAAATATTATGTTGCTTCGGACAATTTGAAAAAAGAGCGCTATCGGGGATTATTA
Source organism: Microcoleus sp. B9-D4 (assembly GCF_036705105.1). Taxonomy (NCBI): domain Bacteria; kingdom Bacillati; phylum Cyanobacteriota; class Cyanophyceae; order Oscillatoriales; family Microcoleaceae; genus Microcoleus; species Microcoleus sp. B9-D4. The sequence continues at coordinate 3,819 of NZ_JAUBTS010000021.1, read as the reverse complement.
CCGAACGATTTGATGGATATTATTGCTGACAATCAACTGCACTTTGACAGCGGTACTGAGACGGGCAGTGTGTTTCATTTAATGGGTTGTTTGTCGGAGTTTGGCAAATTGGGAGTGACGAGTATTGGCAATTCGCAGCAAGAAGCTGAGGATATGTATAACAAAGTTGTGAAAGTTCTCGATCGCGAAACGTCAGGCGATTTGAGGTTTTAGATTTTAGAATTTAGAATTGATCCAGCCAGTCAGCTTAAATCCCCGGCTTCTTGAAGAAGTTGGGGATCTAATATCGTTAGCGTTTTGTATAGCAAACGATAAGACGATTAGGATCTTCTTAATCACCCAAATCATTGCTATTATTGAATTGGTCTTCTTGGTTCCGTTAGAGCTAATTTTTAGCGGGATAAATGGGCGTGGGATCGATCGAACCTGTGCGGTTGAGTGGCCAAAAACGCACAATTGCCCTACCGATGATATTTTGCTTGGGTACAAAGCCCCAGTAATGACTGTCACAGCTTGCGTTGCGGTTGTCGCCGAGCACCAAGTAAGAATTTGGGGCTACAACTACAGGCCCGTAGGGATACTGTGGAATTTCTTCAATATATTTTTCCTGTAGCGGCTGCTTGTTAATAAAAACTTTTCCCTCTCTGACTTCCACAGTGTCCCCTGGAAGTCCGATCACTCGCTTGATATAGGCATCTTTGATCGGTGGTGGCTGTCCCGTGCACAAACTAGCCTGGTCAGGAGGCATAAATACGATAATATCTCCTCGCTGGGGCTCTTGGAATCGATAGCTTACCTTATCTATAATTAATCGATCGTTAATTTGTAGGGTTGGGAGCATCGAGCCGGTGGGAATGTAGCGAGCTTCGGCAACCAGGGTGCGGATACCAAAGGCTAAGAATGCTGCTAAGCCGATCGTCTTAATTCCTTCGATCCAAGGATTTTCAGTGTCTTGCGGAGGTTTTTCGTCGGCTGACTTGTCTAGACGAGTCATAGGGTATTGTAGTGACTGAGCTGGATACGAATTATAAACTTAATAATGCTTCCATGCTAGCACGCTGTTTACTGAATTAAGGATATCTTATGACTACCCAATCAAGTTTGTTAATCCGTCGCGCTCGCATTCTTTTGCCCAATGGTGAGTTTTTGGTAGGAGATGTACAAATATGCGATGGCAAAATTGTCCAAGTTGCTGCGGAAATTGTCGAATCTGGCGATCGAGAAATAGATGCCAAAGGCTTAACTCTGTTACCCGGAGTAATTGATCCCCAGGTACACTTCCGGGAACCGGGTTTAGAACACAAGGAAGACTTATTTACCGCTAGCTGTGCTTGCGCTAAAGGCGGCGTGACATCGTTTCTGGAAATGCCGAATACGCGACCTTTGACCACAACCCAAGCTGCCTTAGATGATAAACTAAGTCGCGCTGCCGAGAAGTGTTTGGTGAATTACGGCTTTTTTATTGGTGCAACGCCGGAGAATTTGCCGGATTTGTTGAATGCCAATCCGACTCCGGGAATTAAGGTGTTTATGGGTTCGATGCACGGGCAGTTGTTGGTGGATGGAGAAGCAACTTTAGAGGCGATTTTTGCTAAGGGCGATCGGCTAATTGCAGTGCACGCAGAAGACCAAGCTAGAATCAACCAGAGGCGTCAGGAATTTGCCGGGATTTCCGATGTCGCGATTCACTCCCAAATTCAAGACAATCAAGCAGCTTTGTTAGCAACTCAGCTAGCCTTAAAACTTTCTAACAAATATCAGCGCCGACTGCACATTCTGCACCTTTCAACTGGGGATGAAGCTGAGTTGTTGCGCCAGGAAAAACCGAGTTGGGTAACGGCAGAAGTAACGCCGCAGCATTTGTTGTTAAATACCAGCGCCTATCAAAAAATTGGCAGTTTAGCTCAGATGAATCCGCCTTTGCGCGAACCCCGCGATAACGAAATACTTTGGCAAGCTTTACTAGACGGCGTAATTGATTTTATCGCCACCGACCACGCGCCGCATACATTAGCAGAAAAAGCTCAAGATTATCCGAATACGCCGTCGGGAATGCCCGGTGTCGAAACTTCTTTGCCTTTGATGCTGACCCAAGCAGTAGAAGGAAGATGTACAGTGGCGCAAGTTTCTCATTGGATGTCGGCGGCAGTTGCTAAGGCTTATAAGATTCCGAAAAAAGGGCAAATTGCACCGGGTTTTGACGCCGATTTGGTATTAGTTGATTTGGAGAAATACCGCCCGGTGGTGGGCGCAGAGATGGCGAGCAAGTGCGGCTGGAGTTCCTTTGAAGGATGGAATTTAACTGGATGGCCTGTGGTCACGGTTGTGGGAGGAAAAGTTGTTTTTGAGGATGGTAAATTGGATACGAATGTGAGGGGAGAAGCATTGACATTTGACGCTCAGTAAGCATGAATTTAACTCAAGTGTTATAATTGGGTATTCCCGCTCGCAAAGGCGATTTTACCCATGCTTCTCCAAGAACTAGAAACACAACTCCTGGCCTTAACTCCTACTGAGAAAGCTGAAGCCATCCGGCTTTTAACCCAAAGTTTAAACAATAGCTGGCCAGGAATTACCAAAACTCCCGACCTGTGTGGCGGCGATGCTTGCATTGCCAAAACTAGACTTCCCGTTTGGCTGTTCGTGAGTTTGCGCCGTCAAGGTTCAAGTGATGCTGAACTTCTACAATTTTATCCCCAGTTGAATGCTGCCAACTTAGTAAATGTCTGGACTTATGCTGAGGCTAACTCCGAAGAAATTGAAACAGCACTCCGAGAAGAAGCAGCAGCAATGATGCAGGAAGTATAATTTATGGCACGTCTCTATGCAGATGAACAGTTCCCGTTTCCTGTTGTGGCATTGCTGCGAAATTTCGGTCACGATGCCCTGACTATTCAAGAGGCAGGAAATGCCGGAGATGATGACCCCGAAGTATTAGCTTTTGCTGTCAATAACGATCGGGCGGTTATGACGCAAAATCGTCGGCATTTCATTCGCTTGCACGCTCAACAACCCAACCATGCTGGTATTATAGTGTGTACAGACGATAAAAATCTAGAAAGGTTGGCAACACGCATCAATGATGCTATTGCTGGTGAAGAAAGTTTGAGAGGCAAATTGATTCGTGTCAACCGTCCGCAGTAAGTACGCGCTGAGATGTTACACCATTCTCTCTTAACAGGCTTTTCTGCCTGTTCCACAAAGAGTGAATTTTCTTGGGGAACAGGCCGAAAAGCCTGTTCAGAGAAGGCTAAGTGAGAATGGTGCAACATCTAAATTAAATCGCCTTTTCTCAAATTTCCAATTGCCAATCCAATAACTCGCCATTACCAATTACTTCAATTTGCCGCCCGTTATCTAGATAAGTCAAATAAATTTGCCAATAATTTTCTGGTTTGTACTGCAATCTTTCCGCCCATTCGATCGCCACAATTCCCAAATCCCTTTCTAATCCGTCCCAATAACTTTCTAAGTGCAAAGCCTCGGCTTCTTCGGGTTCTAGTCGATACAAATCTAGATGATACAGCGGAATTCTCCCTCCAAAATACTCGTTAATCAGCGTAAAAGTAGGACTCTCAATCGAGTCCGAGATTCCTAAACCTTCAGCGATACCTTGAACCAAGGTAGTTTTGCCTGCACCTAAATCTCCTTGTAATAAGATTACAGTGCCGGGGGGGAGCGATCGACCTAACGCAACACCAAACTTGCGCGTAGCCTCAGAATCTGGAAGCGAAAGTATCATATTAGTCATTAGTCATTAGTCATTAGTCATTAGTCATTAGTCATTAGTCATTAGTCATTAGTCATTAGTCATTAGTC
>NZ_JAUBTS010000020.1:0-118732 GCF_036705105.1 Microcoleus sp. B9-D4 | reverse complement strand
CGCCCGTCCTTTTTGGACGGGCGGGACGCCCATCCCACAAACTTGTGGAAGTTATTTAATTCTCATTCCTAACAGGTAACACTATCTCAAATTCGGTTCCCTCTCCCTGATGGGAATTGACATTTATTGTTCCACCGTGGGTTTCGACTACAATCTGGCGGGCGATCGCCAATCCTAACCCAGTACCTTTTCCTACTGCCTTCGTTGTGAACAGATGGTCAAAAATCCGCTGTTTCACTGATTCTGTCATGCCCGCCCCGTTATCGGCAATCTGAATTTTGATGTGTCGATCGCCCAACTGACTGGTACGAACTGTGATACAGTAGGGATTTGCTTTAAGATCCTCGAAACTGCGTCCTTGGTTGGATTCTTCTAGGGCATCGATCGCGTTAGCAAGCAGGTTCATAAAGACTTGGTTCAGTTGACCGGGAAAGCATTCGATTGGGGGGAGATTGCCGTAGTCTGTGACGACTTCGATCGCGGGATGGTGTTCGTTGGCTTTCAGCCGGTGTTTCAAAATTAAGATGGTGCTGTCAATGCCCTCATGGATATTAAACGGAACTTTGTAGTCTTTATCGGCTCTGGAGAAGGTGCGGAGGCTGGTGCTAATGCCGCGAATGCGATCGCACCCCACTTTCATCGACAACAGCATCTTGGGCAAATCTTCTAAGGCATACTCTAAATCAATATCCTCAGCATCTTCTTCAATTTCATCGCCGGGATTTGGCAGTTTTTCTTGATATAATTTTAAGTGGGAAATCAGATCGTTAATCGTGGTCGTTGCTTCCTCAATATTGCCGCTAATAAAGCCGACAGGATTATTGATTTCGTGGGCTATTCCTGTGACGAGATTGCCCAAGGCGGACATTTTTTCGCTTTGCACGATCTGTAACTGTGCTTGCTGCAAATCAAGGAGCGATCGCTCTAATTCTTGTGCATAAGCTTGAGATTGTTGGTACAATCGAGCATTTTCTAGAGAGATAGCCGCTTGGGCGCACAAAAGTTGAATGACATCAGTGCGCTCTTCTGTAAAGGCACCAATTGTCAAGTTATTTTCTAGATATAGCAACCCAAGTAATTTACCCTGATTTAAAATTGGCGCGCACAGCACACTTTTCGGCTTTTTCTGCACCCAATACTGATCGGCAATAAAATCGTTTTGTACTGCTGCATTATCCAAAACGACAGTTTTCCAAGTCCGCTTAACATAGTTGACCACAGCAGCGGGAACCTCGTCGCTGGCTGACAGCGGTACAGATATTGAGATGACATCTTGATGGAAGCAGGCTACAGCTTCGATGGCGAGATTCCCATCCTTAAGCAACAGGAGAACTGCTTTTTTTGCCCCGGCATTTTCCATCACCACACACATCAGGGCAGCCAGCAATTTTTCTAATTGAATTTCACTCGATAGAGTTTGGGAGGCTTTGAGAATAGTCGCGAAATCGAGGGCTTCGTAAATACTGCTACTGCTAGATAGAGTTGTGTGCCAAGTTTGATGTAAAATTGACGATTTATTGCTGGTTTGGAGGCGAGTTTCGCTGCTTCCAAAACGATTTTCTCTTGCCTGCAATATGGGAGCAAGAAGTTGGGGATAGCGTTTTTCTAAGTCATCGATTTTGGCTTTCGCACCCCAGCGAGCGTAGCAGTAGTAGGCTTCTTGCATATAAGCTTGCGCCACTTTTTCTTTGCCCCAGTCGAGGTAGAATTTAGCTGCTAGTTCGTTAGCGAGGGCTTCTTCTTGGATGTATTCGTTTTCTTTGGCTCCAGAAATAGCGCGATCGTACATTTCAATAGCTTCTGCCCTCTGTCTGGCAAGTCGGTATTTCTCTGCTTCTACCAACTGCCACTTATGCAAATAATTCATGGGGGCGTGTTCTGCCCAATGCTGCAACTTCCTTTGATTTTCCTGAACTCGTTGCAACGAAGTTTCTAACTCCAGGGCTGTTTCATTATCCGTAGGGGCCGTGCCCCCGTGCCGGCCCTCTTGGTCTGACCTGCCGATCGAATCGTCTAGGTCGGGGGTAGGCACGGGGGCACTACCCCTACAAAATTCATGTTTTTGGTGAGAAGGAAACAGCCCTGTTTCTAACTCCGTCTCGGACTCAGGAGTGGCAAGGGCTATGAGTGAGTCATAGAAATATAAACCAGCTTCGGAAGTATTTCCTACACTTCCCGCTATATACTGTCTTGCTCGATCGATATCTACGGAGGCCCTAGCAATGTCTTCCAGCAGGAATCTCAACGTTGCCCTGTACAGATAGAAGCTGCAGAGTCGGTACAAATCGTTAGTGGCAAGCGACTCAGAAACCAGCTTCTCCTCATCGCCCTTTTGTTCAAAGGAAATCTCAAACTTGTTTGGATTACCCAATAAAAACAGCGTTGTTTCCAAAAAAAGCGAACAATAATTTGCCGCCGCTAGTTGGTTGAGGTCGAGTAATTGCTGACGGTATGCCCGAATTTGGGGCTCAAGTTCTGCCAAAGGTTGACCGCAGCAGTAGGAATTTAGACAAAATCCATGCCCATGATGCCCGACAAACTCTAGATGGCCTGTTTCTAATCCGGCTTGATAGCCTGCCTGAAGAATGGGGAGGGTCTCCCGCAAATGCGATTTGCGATGGTACAAAAAGACTCCGATCGCAAAAAAAGTTGCAGAGCGAATATTTTTGGCATCCGCGCCACTGGCAAGACGATAAGCTAATCGGCCAAATTGAGCGGCTACCGTCACATTTTGTAGAAAGTTGTTGAGAAAAATGCCATAGCAGCTATAGCTAAAAGCTGAAGTACGACTGTTGCCATATTGGATAGATAAATTTACCTGTAAGGCAGCCACCAGCGCAAACAAAGACGAACCAACCAGATAACAAACTGACACCATAGTTGCCGCCACTTGCATGGTAGCCAGCTTTTGGGCATCCACCATCGCTGGCAGATCGAATAACTCTTCAATAGGTCGATCGCCGATCGAGCTATTAACTTCCTGCACTGCTTGCTGAATATCTTCTGATGTAGCGCTATCGGGCAATTCAACTCCTAATTCTTTGAGACTCAACAAACCGATAGCAATTGCTTCTAAAAACTTGTTCTGGGACGATAAAGCCTGAATTTTGACGATGTAAACGCTCACTCGCTCTAGGGGAGTTCTGGTATGATGAATCACAGTGTCAATCCACTGATTCATCTGGTCAAATTCGCCACAGAGTGAAGCCACTTCTGCGGCTATTTCGTGCAAGTTCAAGGTCATCTCGTACTGCCGTTGCCAAGCGCTCTCTCCAAGCAAATTTAGCCCGATCGCAGCATACTCGCGAGCAGCTTGATAAGCAGTAGCGGATCTGGCTTTGCGGCAAGCCGTGAGGTTGAGTTGTGCCAGATGGTCGCGTTCTGTTTGGTCTTCAATCAGCGCAATACCATAATTCAACTGATTGACGACTGAAAAAATTTGCTCTTCTATAGCTGCGGGTGAAATTTGCTGGATCAGCAATTGTCCAATCTGATAGTGAGCTCGTGATCGCTCTTGTTCGGGAATTAAAGAATAGGCGGCTTGCTGAACGCGATCGTGCAAAAACTTGTAATTCACCACCTCCGAATTTTCGGCTTCCTCCCGTCTTTCTCGCCCCATATAAAACTTGTAGATTTCACTTTCAGGCAGGATTAACCCCTCTTGCAAAGCCTTCCACAAATCCGTCGCCGTTTCCGTTTCCAATTGCTCGGAAACAACTGCCAAAGTCCCCAAATCAAACTGATTTCCAACACAAGCAGCCAACTTCAACACATTCTGAGTAGCTGGCGGCAATTTTTGCAACTGCAACGCCATAAACTCGACCACATCATCCGTCAGCGCTGCCTCCCGAACTCGAACAATATCGCACTGCCAATAACCAGCAAGTCGGTCAAACTCAATCAGCCCATCCTGATGCAGTGCTTTGAGAAACTGCGTTGCAAAAAAGGGATTTCCCTGGGTTTTTTGTGTCACCAAATCCGCCAACGGTCTTGCCGAATGTGGATCACAATTGAGCGTATCAGCAACCAAATGATTTAGACTTTCTGAACTCAACGGTTCCAGCGTAATAGTATTCACTGTTGCCCCAGCTTTGACCGCTGCATCCAGTGTCAGCATCAACGGGTGCGCTGCAAATACTTCATTATCTCGGTAGGCACCAATTACTAATAAATAGCCGGTTGCTGACTCGGAAACCAGCAGTTGCATTAACCGCAGGGAGGCGGAATCGGCCCACTGCAAGTCATCCAAAAACATCACCAGGGGATGTTCTGGTTTTGTGAACACCTTAATAAAATTTTGAAACAGCAAATCCCACCGATTTTGGGCCGCCGTTCCTGATAATTCTAGTGCGGGTGATTGTTGGCCAATAATTTTTTCGAGTTCCGGAATTACTTCAATAATGACTTGTCCGTTATCGCCCAGTGCTTGCAATATTTGAGTTTGCCATTTTTGCAACTGCTCGTCACTTTCGCTCAACAATTGTCCCATTAAGTCTCGAAATGCTTGCACAAAAGCTGAGAAAGGAATGTTGCGGTTAAATTGGTCAAATTTACCTTTGATAAAATAGCCGCGCTGGCGGACAATTGGTTTGTGAACTTCATTCACAATTGCAGTTTTCCCAATCCCAGAAAAACCAGCTACTAGCATCATTTCAGTTGTGCCACTACTCGCGCGATCGAAGGCTTCGAGTAGGGTTTCTACTTCTGTTTCGCGACCGTAGAGTTTTTCGGGTATAATGAATCGATCGCCCACATCCCTCTGGGCGATCGTAAAACTCTCTATCTTACCCTTTTCTTCAAGTTGCTCCAAACAACATTCTAAATCGAATTTCAGCCCCAACGCACTCTGATAGCGGTCTTCGGCATTTTTACCCATTAATTTGCTGACAATCTCCGAAAGTACGGGCGGGATTTCAGGATTGATTTGATGCAGTGATGGTGGTTGCTTGGCAATATGACAGTGTACTAATTCCATCACATCGTTGGATTGAAACGGCAATCGTCCCGCCAGCAATTCGTAAAAAGTTACGCCCAAAGAGTAAAAGTCACTGCGGTAGTCTATGCCGCGATTCATCCTTCCCGTTTGTTCGGGAGACAAATAGCCGAGTGTCCCTTCCAGCAGGTTAGGATTCATCAGGGTTTGAGTTTCCCTTGGTAGCAAAGATGCAATACTAAAGTCAATGAGTTTGACTTGTTTTGTTTGGGGATGAATTAAAATATTGGCGGGTTTAATGTCTTTGTGAATTATCCGGTGGCGGTAGAGTATATCTAATATATTGCTCAGGTCGATTCCCACTTGCAAAAACTCATTCAGAGTCGGCCCCGTTTCTCCTTGTTCCCTCCATTCCTTCAGAGAAATTCCCCCAAAGTCTTCCATTACCAACGCATAGCTGTTTTGGTAGGTTTCCAAGCTGTAGGTTTCGATGATTCCGGGCAAGTTGAGGTTTTTGGCGATGGTGTACTGATTGCGAAAATCCACCAGTTCGCTGAAGCTGGGATACTGACTCCGCAAGACTTTGATGGCGACTGGCTGTTTGTCGCCTATACGGAAAGCTCGATAAACTAGGGTGCGAGTTCCTGAGTAAATGCGATCGAGAATTTGATAACCTGTCAATGTAAAATTTATACTTGCCATACTTTTATTATTTCCGTCCTCAGCGGGCTATTTCCACATTAGCAGAAGCCAATACAGTTTCCCAGTCCAGTGATTGTTAAATTAATGTGGCATAGAGCGCTCAACCTTTGTGATGGGCATCACTGAAATAATACACTTTTTAAACTAACCTAATCCTATTTTTATGAAAAATTAAATAGCCTCATCCATATTGGAATAGTGAATAATAAACTAACGCAGCCGAGGCCGATCGCAGTTACTGCTAATTCGCGATCGAGATTGAAAGCTTCGGCCAACAACGTAGTACCAAAAGCAGGAGGCATCGCCATTTGCAGCACTAGCACAAGTCGCGGCACGCCCGCGATCCCCAAAAATGTTAATCCCGTGCCAATTACCAAGGGAACTAACAGCATTTTAATCACGAGACAAGCCAAAACTTGTTTGAGGTTGTGCAAGGAATTCAACTTGCTCAACTGCATCCCGATCGTAATTAAAGATAAAGTAATTACAGTCCAAGCGCCTGTTGTTAACAATTCTGCGATTTGTGGCGACAGCGGCAAGCTGCGCGAGACAAATCCTAAACCAAAAGCCCACAGTGCCGGATTCTGAAAAATTGCCCGCAGGGGAATTAACCAACTCTGACGCTGCCGGCTTTTACCGCAGTGAGAAGCAATAGCAACTCCCAGTATATTGATTCCCATGGCAGTGCCTAGCAAGTCGTAAAACAACGCCCAGGCAAAGTGTTCCGAGCCTAATAAGGACAAGGTGACGGGAATGCCTAAAAAACCCGTATTACCCACCATCGTTGCCAATAAGAAGCTGCCTTGAGTGGGCAAACTCCAAGCGCTGGTGTACTCCGGGCTATTTTGGGGGCTCCGATTAAGAGTCTTAAAACGTTCCTCACCGACAACAAAAGTTATCAAAATCCAAGCGAGTCCTCCACCTGCTAGAATTGCCGCCCAAGCTGTCAGCGGCGCAATCAAAATAGCGGCAGATAAATTAGCGCTACGGATGAAAGCAACAATGCTCAATGGCGTACCAAAGAAGAAAAGAAACTTGGCTAAATATGTAGAATAGCTTCTCGGTAACAGGTGGCCGAGAAAAAATCCGAACGCCACCCATCCGATCAGATTTAGATAAAGTTTGAGCAGCGGATTTTCTAAATAAAGCATGATTGGCTAAATCTTTACTAAATATTTACGCAGATCCACTACTTTTGCCAAAACTACCCACCTTTACCCTACCGCCGCAGTTTTCCCTGGCACCACGGCGCTAAATATAAATGGTTATTCACCCTCCCAGATAATTTTTCAGACAGGCCTTGACATCCACAGAAGCGCGTGTAATCATAAAGTTGAGGAATAAATCAACATAGGTGACAACTATGGCACGGCAAGCAAAACAATCATCTCAAGTTAAAAGTTCCAGCAGCCAAGCAGCCTCCAATACTCGCACCAAATTTACCCTCTACAATTTTGCCGGAAACGCAAAAGCTTTCTATTTAGTCGATCGCATTAATTTAGAAAGAAAGCCCGGTGATCTCCCAGAAAAATCCGTCGCTCACAGCATCATCATCATCGACCGTTCCGGCTCAATGTATTATGACTTAGAACCGCTGAAAGAAACCCTAATCAAGCTTTTGACCTTAGACGAATACAACAATTACCAGCTAATTGTCAGCCTGATTTCCTATGCTGACAAGGGGGATGTAATTTGTCACTTCCAGCGAATTCCTATTCAAGAAGTGCTGAAGTTTGACTCTCAATACATCAAAGAAATTCAAAAAATCCACACGGCTGGCTATACCTGCATATCGCAGTCGATGGAACTCGCTAAATCTCTGGTTAAAGCGGGAGAAATGACAGCGATCAATTTGCACACAGACGGCTATGCAAATGACCCAAGTGCTAATTCCGAAGCTGCCAAACTAGGGGAAATTTGCGAAGAACTCAAAGACATGGATGTGTTTGCCAACACCATATCCTATGCCTCTGCTGACTTCAAACTTCTCTCCAAAATCGCCAACACATTATCGGGAAATTGCATCCGCGCTGGCGAAGTCAAAATGGTTTATGATGCTCTTTACGACAGCACAAAACTGTTAGGCAGTTCCGTTGCACCTCCGCTGGAAGAACCGTTAATTAAGGAATATGATTATCAAGTTTTTGTTTCCAAAAGTGGCAAGAAAATCAACGGTTCATCGAGCACGCTGAAAATCTGCGGGCTGAAAGCAGAGGATCGGGGACTGTTTTACAAATATCAGAAAGTCGCCAAAGATGAGTATGACAAATTAAATGTTCCCGTTGCTCAAACTGATGAGTCGGTGTTGGCTTTTGCGAAAGCTAACCTCGCTGACGGCAATTTAAATACGGCTAAGTATGCGCTGGCGAGCACCTTCGACGCTACTTTGACTGAAAAACACGCGAAAGCTTTGACAAATGCCCAAATAGCGGAGTTTACGGAAGATTTGGAACAGGCTGTTTTTGCGCCTGATGTGTTGAAAAATCATGAAATTGGCGATCGGGTAAAAGTCAGCGATAAAATTTCCCTGCTGGAGTTAATCAAGATATTGGAGGAAAACAGCAACAGCATCATCATCAACTTGAAACACTTGCAAGAAAATTATCAGCGAAAAGGTTTGAAGCGAATTGAGGGAAAGCGAGACGAAAACGGCAACCTTGTCAAGCCTTGGCTGAAAACTGAATTCTTAGATGGTGGCGAATACGTGCAAATGGGTTCATTTGCCATCAATCAAAATACCGCTACCATCAATATGCTGATTACCCGAAAAGCTAAGCTGGTAAAAGTTGAGGATGAAACTTTAATCGCAGAAGTGGCGGGAATTCTAGTTACAGACCTCAATACTTTCAACAATTATACCATTGTCAGCGACGGCGAAGTTAATATTAAGTCGCTGCGAACCAAAATCAGCAGCAAACCAGTGTTTGATTTGCTCAACAAATGCGGTATCCTGGAAAAAGACGGTTCGCCTGTGCAAGAATTCGAATTCCGTTCAGAGTACGATATTAAGTTAGAGACTTTGCCCCTAGTGCCTTTTGACGGGCGTTACGGCAGCCTTGACGGAGTGTTTGAAGAACTCGCAAACATTAAAATTCTCTCCAGCATTCTCTCGGCTCATTTGAAGGAGGAGTCCGAGGCTTACACTGCGGAACAATTGGAAGAATTGAAACAGCATTATCTGTCAAAAAGCCTTTACATCAACTTTCCGACGACGACGGAATACACAGATTTAAAAAGTGCGATCGCCAACGGTTCAGTAGATTCGCGAGTCAGCTACAAAATCGACATCGGCAGCAAAAACATTCTCAACTTCGGCAAATTGCACTCGGCCAACAAATTTCTCGATCGCCTTTATGAAGTTTACCACAAAAACACGGGCGAAAAGCTAGCAAAACCGACATTTGACATCACCTTAGATGAGCCTGTTGTCTTCGCACACAAAACGCTGTCATCCCGAACAAAAATCACCAAAGTTGACGACTTGATGAAACTGATTTTCGATGAATTTCTGGGATTAGAAAATAACGGAATTGTTAGCGCTACTTTAGCAAAAGTGGGTGCAGATAGTCTGCTGCGGCTTTTGCAAGCGAAATGGCAGGAAGAAGATGTCAAGCGAGAGGAGTTTGTCGCTGCTTTAGCTAATGCGAATGATCGACTGGAAGCTTATGCCGAAAAAGTGTATCGCGAAAAAGTTTCACCGCTGGTTTTCTATATCGGTTCTACCGGACTTATCCCGGATGAAATGGAGGCAAAAGCGGCGACTGCTGAGGAAATTAATTCTAAATACGGCAACTTGCAATTTTCTAAAGATGAGCAAGAGGGGATGTTTTTTGAAGTGGGAGACTGCATTATTAGCGTGTATGCTAAGAATGAGTATTTCACGGTAGGGAAGTAGGAATTCGGGTGGGCAAAAGCCCACCTTGGTTAAATAGTTAAATATGGTTGATTGAAATGAACTGCAAAGGCGCAGCCGATAGTAACAAATCAGGTCAAAAAATATGGATACACCACCACTCCCACAACCAAAACTCGATCGCACACCGATCACTTTCGATCAATATGCAGCCTACACCCCCGAAAAGCTAGAACTGCGGCATGGTTTCTATGGCTATGGAGGGCAAGACTTGACAGGTTTTTATCTTGCAGTATTGGCAAATATGGGGTTACGGGAAGCTGTTCGCCAGGTACCGCTTTCACTATGGCTAGAAGCAATTCAAGAGTTAGCTTTCCAAAATCCTAAACTCAACTTTGATACTGAAACTGGGGAAGCTATGCTTAACAGCTTGAACCGAGGATTGGAAGATTTGCAAGCAGTTGCAGAGTATTTGGAAGAACAAGCTTAGTTGCGGTACACACAGCAAAAATGAAACGCGATTCGTTTATACTGTAAGGGCGGTATCCCGGTACCCGCCCTCTACTTAAAACGGAATTTCCTCATCTTCATCTTCCACAGTCTTAGCCGTCATCCGCCAACTCGTAATATACTCAATTTGGACATCAATTTTGTTAATCGCTTCCCCTAACCGCTTTTGGATGTATTGAGTCAGCGTCACCATAAAATCTAACTCAACCCCTACAGATAGCGCAAGTTTTGCCAACCTAGCAAAATCTACCTTCAAAATCGAGGAACTGGATAACTTAAAATCGGGAGTATTTTCCTTATCTTGCACCAACATTGCTTTTTTAATGCGCTCTTTCAGATGCTCAACTTCTGAATCCAGCAACTTCCATTCAGGCAAAATTTCTTTGTACCTTTCCCCCAATGCTGTTAAATCCTCACTCTCCGGTTCCAGCGCAATTTTCTTAGTGGATTTCCGGCGTTGCTGTACATTAGAATTCAACCGCCAACTAGCAATATCTTCCACTTCCAAAGATGGATCAGCGATGAGGTTGCCTAACTGTTTTTGAATTTCTTTCGTCAGCGTTACCGGAAAATTCAACTCAATTCCCTCAGTTTGCGTCAGTCTCGCCAGTGTCATAAAATCAACTTTCATCGTTATCGAACTGGAAAGCTCAAAATAAGAACTATCTTTGAGATTTTGCGCCAGCATCCCTGCTTTAATGCGTTCTTTCACTTCAGCAATTTCTGAATCTAGCGGCTTCCACCGAGATTCTATTTCCTGATATTTTTCGCCCAATGCTGTCAAGTTTTCCGTTGCGGGTTCGGGGTAACATTGGGCAAGGATTTCTAGCAGGCGGCGATGCACTCCAGCTAAATAAACGGCGTCCATCTTGGCATATTCTAGCTGCTTCTGGGTGAGGGGACGCTTTGCCCAATCGCCGCTTTGTTCTGTTTTATCTACATAAGCAATGCCACAAAGTGTTTCTATTAAAGTTTTGAGTTGTCGGTTAGGTAATGGCAGAATGTAATCTGGAATCTTTCTCGCCATTTTGAATGTGCAAGTGACATTTTGAGCGTCGTCATTGCCTAGAAATCGGATGTCATAGCTGGCGTTGTGCAAGACTTTTTCAATATCGGGATTTACCATGATTTGGTTGATGAAATCTTTGGCCAATTCTGGTTGATCCAAGACATCTAGTAGAAAAGTACCATCTCCCGTGGAATCTGTGGAGTCAGCTAACACCTGAATCAGAGATAATCTGGGGTTGGATTTATAGTCTGCTATTTCTGTATCAACCCACAGGATTTTAGTTTGGGCAAATTTAGCGATGAGTGCTGTGATGTCGTTTGCGGCTGTTAAATAAGGCATTTTTACCGACTTTTGCTATTAACTTTTTGATTCTATTATGCTATAGCAATTATCGGCTCGATTGTCAACGATTCAAGCGCCGGACATGGCTTTTCCGTGTCCTGGACACGCGCAGAAACCCGGTTTCTTACTCGTACCCAGGCTCTGCCTGGGGACGCATATCAGGAGGCTCTGCCTCCAATTTTCCTGGTCACAAGCGCAACCGGGTTTTTAGCCTTCAGTTTAACAAAAGAATGCAGTCGATCGCACTATTGACGATTCTCGCGAACTTCTTCTAAAAACCAGTTGCCTACTTCTGTATTGTCCTTCTGGCGACTGCGGCGCAAACCTTCCTCTAATAAAGCAACTTTTAGCCCCGGCAAAACTTGAGATTCCGTCAGACGTTCGCTTCCCCGGTTAGCAATTATTTTGAAAGCAATAACTTGCGCTTTTTGTACGTCTACTACCCAATATTCAGACACTCCTAATTCTTCATAAATCATTCTTTTTGTCCCCAAATCGTCAACGAGAGAACTGTCGGCAATTTCAATCGCTAAATCTGGGGAAACTAGGCTATCCAAATTCACTACCGAACTGCCGCGAGGTGCCGTTTGTACCCGGTCTCCGATGTAGTAAGAAGCATCAGGTTGAGCGCCTCGGACACCCGTTTTGGCGTAGCTACAGTTGACCAGCAGTCTCATTTTTATACCTTTAGCAATACCAAATAAATTGATTAAGATGACGATAATTCCGTTGTCATCAGCATGATCAGCCCCGACTGCTGCCATTTCAATCCTCAACTGTCCATTGTAGTAGTAGCATTTTGCTCGATCGTACTCCGGCTGTTTAATAATTTCTATATATTCATCCCAAGTCGCTGTAACCCAGGTATCAGTTAGTAGTTGGGTTTGGAGTTGACTCATCATTACCTCACCGGAAAAAATCTTTGACTTTTGAGGGAAAACTTCAGAGTAGGGGCGATCGCATTTTTACCATTCAGCAGTAAGGTACGCAGCGCGCACCTTACAAACTATTAACCTATGACTATTCTGCCACTTCCTCAGATTCCGATTCTTCCGCCGATTCTTCACCAGCAGGCGGCACTAAAGCCACAGCTACGATCGAATCATCCTCATCTAACCGCTGCACCCGCACACCCGTTGCTGTGCGCGATTGGGTAGAAATTGCACTCACAGCCTGACGGATAATAATACCTCGGTTGGTAATGATCATCAATTCGTCATCTTCGTTGACAATTCGCAGCGCAGCTACCTGATCCTTACCCTTTTTCGACTTGAATTTAGTAGCCGTCAATCCCTTGCCAGCCCGTCTTTGTAGGCGGAATTGAGAAACTGGAACCCGCTTGCCATAGCCGTTGGTGGTGATTACCAACACTGAAGGAACTTCGCTGCTAACTGTCGAAATTTCTTCGGTTTCTTCGCCTTCAATTTCCTCGGCTTGCAGTTCTAATTCTTCATCTTCCACCTCCGCATCTTCAGTGTCCAATTCAGCAATTTCTGCCCCTTCAAATTCCGAGTCGCCAGTTTCTAATTGAGCAATATTAGCTGCCTCAAATTCGGAGTCTTCAGTTTCCAATTCAGCAATTTCGGCAACAATTGAACTCGGCAAAATGTCCATGCTAATCAACTCATCGCCCGATCGCAATTTCATCGATTTTACACCCCGCGTCGCGCGGCCGACTGGGCGCAACTGTTCGTGATTGGTGCGGAAATGAATTGCCATGCCTTGGCGCGTACCGATGATGATGCTGTCACCCACTTTTGCTCTCCGTACCCAGCGCAGTTGGTCGCCTTCTTCTAGAGAAATCGCGATTAATCCATTAGTGCGGATGTTGCCAAAAGCGGAAAGTGCGGTTTTCTTAATGTAGCCGCCGCGAGTCAGCATGACCAAGTATTCTTCGCTGGTGAATTCTGTGACTGACACCATAGAAGTGATTTTTTCTTCTATAGGAATCGGCAGCAGTTGCACCACGGGAGTGCCGCGGGCAGTCCGGGAACAGACGGGGATTTGATAAGCTTTGACAGAGTAAACTACGCCCCTGTCGCTGAAGAACAAAACGCTATCGTGATCGCAGCAGGAAAGAAAATGTTCTACTCCGTCGTCTTCTTTCATTTTCGCGCCTGCTTTGCCACGAGTAGCGCGACTTTGGGCCTCGAAAGTGCTGACAGGCATCCGCTTGATGTAGCCTTGCTCTGTGATCAGAATAATTGCTTGTTCGTTGGCAATTAAATCTCTTTCATCGATTTCTCCTTCGGCGTGTTCGATGACGCTGCGTCTAGGAGTGGCGATTTTGGTTTGGATTTCTACTGCTTCAAATTCGGCGATTTCTAAGATGCGTTCCCGGCGCGCTAAGATATCTTCCAAATCGGCGATTTTAGTTCGCAGTTCTTCGTGTTCTTGCTGGATTTTTTGCGCTTCTAATGCTGTCAAACGCCGGAGCTGCATTTGCAGAATTGCGTCTGATTGCTGTTCGGAAAGACCGTAATTATCCATCAATTCTTGTTTGGCTGCTGCAGAGTCGGCAGCAGCGCGAATTAGGTGAATAATTGCATCTAAGTTGTCTAGGGCAATTAATAAGCCTTGCAGAAGGTGGTCGCGTTCTTCTGCTTTGCGGAGCTCATATTGAGTCCGGCGAGTAATTGTCTCAATGCGGAAGTCTAGGAAGACATTGAGGAATTGGGAGAGCGTAAGTAGTTGGGGTTCCCCATTTACTAGCGCTAACATATTGGCTCCAAAGTTGGCTTGGAGGGGTGTTTGTTTATAGAGGTTGTTGAGGACGACGCGGGGATAGGCGTCGCGCTTGAGCTCGATCACGATCCGCATTCCGTCTCTATCGCTTTCGTCGCGAATGTCGGAAATTCCATCTAATCTTTTGTCGTTGACAAGTTCGGCAATTTTCTCAATTAGCGCTGCCTTGTTTGTTTGGTAAGGCAATTCGGTGATAATAATTGCTTCTTTGTCGGGGCGGCCGGGATGTTCGATGGTTTCAATGCCGGCGACTCCGCGCATTGTAATCGAACCGCGCCCGGTGGTGTAAGCATCGCGAATGCCGCTTCTTCCCAGAATTTGCCCTCCGGTGGGAAAGTCCGGGCCGGGGATGTACTGCATCAATTCCAGATCAGTAATTGCTGGATTGTGAATTAGTGCTACTAAACCGTCAATTATTTCGCCTAAATTGTGCGGCGGAATGTTGGTGGCCATCCCTACAGCAATCCCGGAGGAACCGTTGAGCAAAATTTGGGGGATGCGTGCCGGGAGTACGAGGGGTTCTTGCTGGGAACCGTCGAAGTTGTCGCCGAAATCAACTGTTTCCGAGTCGATGTCGCGCAGCATGGAGTCGCTAGTCAAGGCTGTGAGGCGACATTCGGTGTACCGCATGGCAGCGGGCGGGTCGTTGTCAACGGAGCCGAAGTTGCCGTGGCCGTTGATCAGGCGTTCCCGCATGGAGAAATCCTGAGCCATCCGCACCAGGGCGTCGTAAACCGCTGTATCTCCGTGCGGGTGATACTTGCCCAGCACCTCCCCCACGACGCGGGCGCATTTGCGGAAAGGTCGATCGGGAGTCAAGCCCAATTCGTTCATGGCGTACAGAATGCGTCGGTGAACGGGCTTGAGACCGTCCCTGGCATCTGGGAGCGCCCGACCGACAATTACGCTCATGGCGTATTCCAAGTACGATCGGGACATCTCATTACCCAGATCCGTCGGGATTATCCGCGACTCAGAGGTGCTCATAGGTTGAAAAACTCCGTTAAAAATTTAAATTTGACCGCTATAAATCTCAAAAATGCGATAAAATCGGTTTGGATTCAGTAGAGCTGCCAAATATTGCCAATTACTCCTGAAATTATATCACAATTTGCCTTGGACTTTATGGGAAAGTTGCCAGAAAAATTAAGGGACGAAACAAGCACAATTGATAATTTGTCAGTTGGTGATTTTGTCAGGAGTTGGCAAAAGCTAAAAAGGTTTTTTTAGGCTGAACGCTTTGATGGTTTGGTGAGTTTTTTGACGGCCATATAAGAAATTAAAATGGTGACTCGATCGAAATTTTAATTTCACAAAACCGAAGGCCTTCTTAAAGCCAACTAAAAATCTAAAATCTAAAATCTAAAATCTAAAATCAGCCGATGCTACCCGTCATCTACTCCGAAGATTTCTTGCTGCACAAGACTGGAATGCTTCACCCAGAGCGACCAGAACGTTTAACGGCGATCGTCAATGCTCTGAAAGCTGCTCCCTGGGCGGATCAAATTGAATGGCAACTGCCCACCCCAGTGGCGCAGCGCGAACAACAACTGTTCTCGGCTATCAAAAAAGTTCACTCGCAAAGATACATCAAAGAAATCGAACATTTGGCTCATCGGGGAGGCGGCTACCTCGACGGTGATACGCCGATTTCTGCTGAAAGTTACGATGTAGCGCTGCTAGCGGCGAGTGCTTGGCTCGATGGGGTCGATCGAGTGGTGGCTGCGGGGGAACCGGCTTTTGTGCTGGCTAGGCCGCCGGGACACCACGCCGAAAACGCCCGCGCGATGGGTTTTTGCTTGTTTTCCAATGCTGCGATCGCCGCTCACTACGCCTTGGAACAGCCGGGAATCAATCGTGTCGCCATCCTCGACTGGGACGTGCACCACGGCAACGGCACTCAATCTTTGGTGGAAAGCTGCCGGCAAATTGCCTACTGTTCCCTGCATCAATCTCCGTGCTATCCGGGAACGGGGGATGCCGAGGAGCGCGGTGCCTACGACAACGTGCTGAACATTCCCCTCTATCCGGGCGGTGGCATAGCTGAATACCTGAGCGCCTTTGAATCTCTTGTCGTGCCTTTTTTGTCCAAATTTGAACCGGATTTGTTGATTGTCAGCGCTGGTTATGACGCTACTGCGTCCGATCCGCTGGCGAGCATGACTCTGATGCCGTCCGATTTCGGTACTTTCACCGGATACTGCCTGGAACTCACCCGCCGTATAGCTTTTGGTTTGGAGGGGGGTTACGCGCTGAAAGAGTTGGCCGAGTCGGTTGTGGCGACTATTGACCGATGCCTCAATTAGCTGGAAAATTGGCATAGGGGAAAATAAGGTTGAGAAGCCATGAGGACGAGATGGAGAGTTTTTGAGGGCGATCGCGCTGCAAGGGCCTTTTTCCCTCTGACTTCTGACTTTTCCCCTCTGACTTTAGTGACAAGCATCACAAATTTAAGAGATCCAAGTCACTGCCGATCCAAGTCTCGGTCACAGATTTTTAACCGAAAAATCACACCGTGTCAATGTTTTCGATCGCCTGTGAAGTCGCTCCCAGAGTGCATAATACAAATACAACAAGCCTGTTAAAATTTTATCTGTCTCAATCAACTAGGAGGTTTATCATGTCAGTATCCCAAATGACACTCGAAGAGTTATTTGGTCAGGTCATGTTCTCCAGCGTCGTGACTCGCCACGACCGGAGACAGCTCAGATCTGCACTCTTAGAAAGAACACTGAATGAAGATGAGTATGCCATCATCAACCGACTGCTGTACAACGTTCGCCGCGGTTGGGTAAAAATTGTCGATTAAAGACATGGCAGCCACTCTCTGTAAAGGAGTTAATACCATTTTCGATTTGCGATTTGCGATTTGCGATTAAAGAATTGGTGATGACTGATAACTATCGGGGTTGAGAGCACGGGCCTACAGTTACATTTTTTGGGAACTCGTTACAAGTAGAACTTGCCAATTCGGGAAGTTTTTTGTGTTTGATAGTTGGCTCGAAAGTGTGATGTGTTTGACCAGTGTGTTAATTATCAAAATCTCGCTACACATCAGCCTATAGGTAGAGATAATTATAAAATAACAGGTTTCGGGTGCATCTCTACTTGTTGAACAATTGTGAGTTTTGAGTTGTTAACTGCAAAGTTAGAATTAACTCAAAACTCATAATTTTTTGGATTTGATATCATGTCGGATCGATTGACCGCGATTAAAGGCCAGGGCGGGTTTACAGATTTTCCCGTTTCTATTCAATATCTTGGCTCACGGGCCCCTACAGGAATCATGGTTAATTGACCGGACATGATTTGAGATGGGAGATTAAATAGTGGGAAAACTGATGAATATCAGGGTTGAGAACCGCTATAAAGTTAATATTTTATAAACGGGTATTAAAAATCAAAACTAGAATCTGTTTCCGGTTGAGGAGGATTGTGCGATCGTACAAGCACACCGAGTCGCATTGGCGATCGACCCTTCCGGCAATTTGAGCTCAGAAGTGTCAAAATATTAACAACCAGTTCATCCCCAAAATATATGGCTCCCGCCGTTTTAATTGAAAATCTTCAGAAACGCTACGGCACTGTAGAAGCCGTTAAAGATGTTTCCTTCAAGGTAGAACCGGGGGAAATATTTGGTTTGCTAGGCCCCAACGGTGCAGGCAAAACCACAACCCTGCGGGTACTTTGTACTTTGAGTGCGCCCGATAGCGGACGCATTGAAGTGTCTGGCATTTCTGCTGTCAGCCAGCCGAGAATTGCTAGACAAAGACTAGGCTATGTCGCCCAAGAAGTGGCTCTCGATAAGGTGCTGACGGGGCGAGAACTCTTGCAACTGCAAGCAGCGCTTTACCATTTGCCGCGCCCTAGGATTAAAGGGCGGATTGACGAAATGGTGAAACTCCTGGGTTTGGAGGAGTGGGAAAATAAAAAGACGGGTACTTATTCCGGCGGTATCCGCAAACGCCTCGACTTAGCTGCTGGGTTGCTTCACCAGCCGGATGTTTTGGTGTTAGACGAACCGACTGTCGGGCTGGATATTGAAAGCCGGGTGGTGGTGTGGGATTTCCTGCGCCGCTTGCGGGAGGAAGGTACGACGGTTTTGATTACGAGTCACTATCTCGAAGAAGTTGACGCTTTGGCCGATCGCGTGGCGATTATTGACAAGGGTACGGTGATTGCTGAGGGTACGCCGGAGGAGTTGAAAAATCGGGTTGGGGGCGATCGGGTGACTTTGCGGATTCGGGAGTTTTCGCCGATGGAAGAAGCCGAAAAAGCCAAAACTTTAATGCAATCTTTGCCTTTTGTGCAGGAAGTAATTGTCAACGCGGCTCAAGGAAATTCTCTCAATTTAGTAGTAACACCGCAAAGCGATGCGCTGGTGACTATTCAGCAAGCTTTAAAAAATGCGGGATTGCCTACTTTTGGGATTGCTCAATCTCGGCCGAGTTTGGATGATGTGTATTTGGCTGCGACTGGTAAGACGCTGTTGGATGCGGAGTTGGCTGCTGCTAGCAACCGCGATTTGAAGGCGGAGCAAAAACAGGCGATGCGATCGTAGTTTAGTTTAATAAACCTGTCCAATAATTATTGTGGAACAGGCATCTTGCCTGTTCGAGACGCTCTTTCCCTGAGCCCGTCAGGGGTTGAAACCCCTGCCTCAAAGCTAAAGTCCTCTCAAGAGGACTGAAGAAATCATTACTCATTAGTCCTCTTTAGAGGACTTTAGCTATTAGCCAGGGAATTAATTCCCTGGCGGTCTTTCGGTTGAAGCGAAAACCAATGAGCAATGCTTTATCCTTATCTTTTCGGCAGATTTGATATCATACATCCAACACTTGCTCTGCTGTCAATGCTAATTCGGGGAAAGTTCGAGATATAATTCGCTCAGTTCCTCGGTAAGCAGTCATTTGATAAACCCCATTTTCATCGAGCAGGTAAACAAAAACAGTCGGTTCTTTCGGGTTGCCCAAATAGTTTCGGCTACCCAAAGCTAAATAATCGACAATCCAATATTCAGAAATTCCCAGCCGCTGATATTCATCCAGCTTGTCGATATAATCATCTTCCCAATTTGTTGAGACAACTTCTACAACTAATTGTGGTGGTTCAGTTAGGGCTGAATAGGCGAAGGGCTGCGATTCCCAGAGGGTTTTGTCTACTACTGTAACATCAGGATGCCGGCCTTGTTCTTTACCATTGGGGGTTAATGTCCTGACTACAATTCTGCCAGATATTCTGTAATTAAGGTTGAGTCGTTTTACTTCGTCGTAGAACGTATTTTCAATAAAATCAGCTACATTTTCGTGGAGTCTGATTGTTGGTAATATTTTGAGAATTTCTCCATTAGCCAGTTCATAGCGTCCGTCTTCATCTGGAAGTTGCTTGATGAATCGATCGAAAGTGAGCATTAGTTTAGGTTGGGTTTGAGTTGCGATCGTGGTTGGCTCTCATTTAACTAGATTAGGACTTACGCATGGTGGCCCAGAAACCGGGTTTTTTTACGAAATACTTAGTTACATACCGTAAATTAGTTAAAAAACCCGGTTTCTTTAATCGGAGCGCGTCCAGGACTATAGATATTTAAGACTATTCTGCAACCATTTTAACATACTGTTTTAACACAGGTGGAATCGTGAAAACGGTTTCTGTTTCACCGCTCAATTTTTTTATAATTCCCCGTCTGGTTAAAGATAGAATAGCTTTACATAATTCGCCCTGCGAACCTTGACCTTTTGACATGAATTGAGTAAACGAAACAGGTTCTATTTCATTACTAAGTTGCGAAATCGCCTGTTTTTCTATTTCGGACAACCGCTGATAGTGCTGCTGCAATATCGGTGTCAATTCATCGCTTAAAAATACTGGTTGATAGCTTAAATATTGAGAGACTCTACCGCCAAATAAGTTGTTAATGGTTTGAGAGACTAATTTTAACCACAGGGGATTACCTTGATAAAGGTTAATCAATTCTGGCCATGTTTCTTCATCCAACAAACACTTTTGTCTAAGAATTTCGGTTGCTGCTTCACCTAAACCGGTTAACTGCAATAAACGTACTGCTGAATTATCGTCGGTGAATGTGATGATGTCTGAGGGAGGTTCCCAACTATTGAGGATTAAGCAGCTATTATGGGGAATTTCGCCGATGAGTTTAAATAGGGTTCCGTAGTTTTCATATCCGGGTTTGTAATTTCCTGCAAGTTGCCCGCTGCTGAGAATTTGCTGCACGTCATCGAGGATGATTAGACAGCGATTGTCTCGCAATGTTTCTATTAGGATTGACAACTGAGCATCGATGTTGGCGGAAAAGTTAATATCTGTTCTATCTGATAGAAATTGAATAAGATTTTTAAGAGTTGTTTCGAGGGGTGGGGAGGTGCGGAGACTGAGCCAGATGATGCGATCGAATTGAGTTTGAATTTGGGGGATGAGGTGACGGGCGATCGCACTTTTGCCGGTGCCTGCCATGCCTGTGATGGTGAGGAGGCGGCAGTTTTGCTCTAGAATCCAGGTTTCGAGGGCGGTGAGGGGTGAGTTGGGGTAGTTGTAAAAGGTTTTGATCTCCGGTGCATCTCTTAAATCGAGTCGGGGTTTCTGTTGGGTGTTGTCTTCATTTGAGGTTTGTGTAGGGGGTGAGTGTTGTGGAGCTTTTGGAGGGTGTGAGGTTTCTGTGCAAACGTTGATGTTACCTTTGTTTTGTACAAAATTAAAATCACCAAAATTTGAAACTTTAGAAAATTCATACCTCTCCATTGTGGAGCGCAAATTTGATTTCATTACATCTTCATCTAATATTTCTGAAAGAGTTTGCCATAACTTTGAGGCAATATTTCTGACATGGCGTTCAGTACAATGAACCTCTTTAGAAATTTCGGAGTATCTTTTACCTTGCCACGTTCCCCGTACTACTGCCTGTTGCAGATCGTCCAATCGTTTGCCGGTCTTAGCGAACACCAAGCCATCGGCCAACCTTAAGAGTTCTTGAACATCCATTTATTGGGTAAATGTAGGAGGTTTTATCTATTGTATCAGACTTTTTCTGACGTTTTATGGCTAAGAAGGACAAAATATGACTTTTAACGGCTAGCTAATTTTATTAACTCCTGGCAAATTGTGACATTCTCCTACTTTCCAATACATAAAAATTAAATTAAAATTTAATAACGGGCTTGAAAACAATCTTAGGCAACCTAAAAGATTTTAACAATGTAAATCTGACTGGCGCAACTATGCCAGATAGCACCGTCCATCCCTAACGGTTCAAAAAGTTGCTCAAAATGTGGCTGCATCGGTGAGCAATGTCTAGGGGATTTTCGCCTCGTGAAATGTTCGTAAAAATTTGGTAATTTCCACCAGGATAAAAAATTAT
Source organism: Microcoleus sp. B9-D4 (assembly GCF_036705105.1). Lineage (NCBI taxonomy): Bacteria > Bacillati > Cyanobacteriota > Cyanophyceae > Oscillatoriales > Microcoleaceae > Microcoleus > Microcoleus sp. B9-D4. The sequence continues at coordinate 97,266 of NZ_JAUBTS010000020.1, read as the reverse complement.
GTCTAGTGCATTATCCCTACCGCAAGCTAATTTAAAAATGGCTCTCTGGCAAGTCGATGCTGATGCAATGAGTAGCAGCGACTTGTATGTGTGGTTAAATGATATCGGCTTGCCGCATGAAGTCTCGATGCGGCTGCATGAACTCGCCACATACACGAAAAAAGCTGCTAACAAAGTTTTACTTATCGGCAAAATTCTCCTGATTAAAATTATAGAATTTGTCAAAGCGCATCCCAATTTAGTTATAGGGGTTGCTGTTGGTGTCGCTGTAAGAATTTTGGCAAGTTCGATACCATTTGTCGGCCCGTTATTAGAACCTTTGGCAACAGCGCTGGGTATCCCAATTGGTGCAATAGCAGGCCACCGACTCGATCGAGGCAAAGAGGTGTCTGATGGAATTATTGGAATTGTTCAAGAGATTATTGAGATTGCTAAAGCATTTTTTCAATTAATGATAGACGTTTTCAATACAATTTTCTGCAACGTCATCACTGCTTAACTGCCTAAATTAGCAAAAAGATTGAGGTCTAATATGTCGGCAAATAAAACGCCAACCAAAGAGCAAATTCTGAAGTCAATAGAGCAACTGAAAAAAAATCCACATGATAAATTAGGGATTTTAGCAGATATTGGCATTGGTGTGGTGGGGGCTGCCGGTGCTGGTGCGGCGGTGGCAGCTTTCGGTGGTGTACCAGTTCTATTTGGGTTGTGGGTCGTTGCACCTCCCGTAGGATTAGTTGTTGGCGGTGCAGCTTTAGGTGCTGCTGCTCTTGTAGGGATAAAACGAATATTTGATGGTAATTTTGACCAGGGAAAACAAGAAGAAATACTTAAAAACTTAGAAAAACAGCTAACAGATATTGAAGACAAAGAAAGAGCCTATAACCTGAAAGACAGCGATAAAACTAAATTTATTGTTTCCTTGAAAGAACCCGTCAGGCTCGATTTAATTAGCCCGAAAGACGCTCAGGATTTAATTAGGGCCGTAGAAAGCGGTCAAATAGCAATCAAAGAGGCGATTAAAATGGTTGAGGATGTGGTTAAAGCTGCTAAACCATAACTGCCTTCTGACTGCGTAACCTGGGAATGCTAAGTTGTAAGTCTGCGATCGCCCTTACTTAAGCTAAGTGCGATCGCTCTTGATAAATAACTACTGATACTCTACTACAGCCGCGATCGCCCTGACAATTTCCTCCATATCAGTAGTCGAAAGTTCTCCTATTTTACGAATGAATCTTTGTACATCCATACCTCGCAATTGCAATACGTCCACTGCCGAAACTTTCGTTAAACCATTAGCAATATCTGGCTCAATCTTAACGTGCCAGATATTACCAGCATAATATTCTTTCCAATCTGTGATAGGTGCAGCCAGTTTCACTGGTAACTTACCAACATTATCAGAACTTACCACTACAGCCGGACGAATTTTTTTGATTTCGGCTCCCAGTGTTGGGTCAAAATTAGCCAACCAAATATCACCCCGTTTAGGAGAAGGAGAGTTAGTAGTCAATTAAATCTCCTGCTTCTAATTCTTGCCATTCTCTATCTTCCTGGTAATGTTGCAACATTGCCTCAGCTTGTCTTTCTAAAATCCTTCCCCTCTCTTCCAGCGGTAATTTCATAAATTCTCTGCGACTGGGATAGCTGGCTACTGTTGGTATTTCCAAAGCTATATCCGTCGGCTGCTTTTGAATCTTACGCTGAGAATTCAATGCTTCTATTCGATCGCCCTCAGCTTCCTCCGCTGCAATGTCAGCATCAATTTCCTCTCGGTTAGCATGGTAATAAGTCAAAGCTGCATAGACTTGGGTGAGAGTTAAATGCCCGATGCGATCGGCAATTTCTTCTGCACTCAAACTTTGCTTGTACCAAATAGCAATGCGCCGGACTGTAACACCCGTTCCGGCAATAATTGGACAGCCACCATGTATATCAGACTGACGGCTAATTAAAGTTCCTATATCGGTGATAGTTGACAAGATTCTTTCCTCCCTATTCCGATCGCTCTCTTATCTAGCATAGCACTGTCACAGCAAGAGCGATCGCGCTTCCCATCCCCCTATCGCAAAAAAGTGCGTGAAGCGGAGCTATCCCGAAGGGAAGCACCCTCATTAACTTCTTACCTCTTGATACAAACCGTCTGAAGATTCGGCTATTTTCGGCAGACTACCATCCTTAATAGCTTTCATCAAATCTTCGCGCAACGCTTCTAAAAAATAGCGATCGTTGCCGATATCTGATGCTTCATCCTCATCCAATTCTTCATCCTTCAAACGTTCTCGGTATGCCTCGATCCGAAACTCAAGAGCTTCGATAATAAATTGTACATCCTTAAAAGATAGAATCATCTGAAATCTCTTTTTAATCTTTACGCTTACTTGCCACTATGCTAACCTACTCTGTGTCAAAGCTGCTAAAGCTGAAAATCGTTAACTCACTTTGTAGAAAGATGCACTTATCAGTCGAAGAGACTCCTTGTACTCCTCTATCGGCATAATATGACTCGGTTTCCACAACCAATGATCGTTGTGGTCATTAACTAAATCAAGGGCGGCAGGAATTTCACTCTCCGCATCTAACTTCCACCAGTTTTTGTCGCTTCTTTGAGTAGCAAATGTCGAAATCCCACCTCCTAAAGTAGGATCTACCCAGATGCGACCATTTTCTTCATAAGTAGCAACATCTTTGTTCGGTCGGACATTATCCATTCTAGGTGAATTAGCGTTGCCTTGTCGATATAGAGCGATCGGTGTTTCTGCCATGTCTCGATCGAAGATTCCCAGCTATGTAGAATTTATCATAATGACTATACAACCTAATCTGCTGGCTTGTGACGATCGCCCGCCCAACACCACCAATACCTCCAGACTTGCTACTGTAAAGAGAGTTAGATTTAACTCACCCAAGAGCAGCATTCTCAAGAACAGGCAAGATGCCTGTTCCACAAAGAGTCAATTTTCTTCTTGTGGGGTGGGCTTCTAGCCCGCCCTAAAGGGATGATTGCAACTGGTGCAATATCTCAGATTTAATCAAAATCAACAACAAGCAATTATGAGCGGTACTGTTACATCCCCCAACAACCTCAACCAGCAGCGGCCACTCTCCACGGCATCCGCCGACACTTCCACTTCCCTGCTGGCCGACTTCATCCAAGAAACACTCGCCTTAACCAAGCGCCTGTTTATTCAATTGCAGCGTCGCCCCTCCACGCTAGTTGCAGGCATTATTCAGCCGCTGATGTGGTTGGTTTTGTTCGGAGCTCTGTTTGAAAATGCACCCGCAGGCTTGTTCGGCGAAAGCCAGAATTACGGACAATTTCTCGGCGCTGGTGTAATCGTTTTTACTGCTTTTGCCGGGGCGCTGAATGCTGGTTTGCCGATTATGTTCGATCGCGAGTTCGGATTTCTCAACCGCTTATTAGTCGCGCCGTTGGCTTCGAGATTTTCGATCGTCCTCGCTTCGGCTATTTTTATCGTCACCCTCAGCTTTATCCAAACCGGCACAATCGTTACAGCGGGAGCGTTTTTGGGCGCAGGATTCCCCGGAATTGCCGGACTGGGGGCGATCGCCCTGATCGTCCTACTATTAGTTTTGGGCGTCACCGGCTTGAGTCTGGGTTTAGCCTTCGCTCTCCCCGGCCACGTAGAATTAATTGCGGTAATTTTTGTTACTAACCTGCCACTGTTATTTGCCAGCACAGCCCTCGCGCCGCTGTCATTTATGCCAGAGTGGCTGCAAGTTGTGGTGACTCTCAATCCTCTGAGTTACGCGATCGAACCCATCCGCTACCTGTACCTGCACAGCGATTGGTCCCTAGCCAGTGTGGTGATGCAGGCTCCTTGGGGTAATGTTACCTTTGGAGGAGCCCTATTAGTGCTGCTGGCGTTTGATTTGGTGGCGCTGCTGAGCATTCAACCGCTGCTGAGACGCAGGTTTGCTTAGGGCGATCGTTTCACCTGCACCGTCAATTCTAGGATGCCTTTCGTCCTGTCAACTTAAGCTAAAACCGATAGTCAGTCAGGGGTTGAAACAAGACTCTCAAAGCCAAAGTCCTCTTGCATAGGACTAATGACTTCTTCAGTCCTCTTTCAGAGGACTTTAGCTATGAGACAGGGAATTCATTCCCTGGCGGACTGCCGGGTCAGCGGGAGGACTAATGACTTCTTCAGTCCTCTTTCAGAGGACTTTAGCTATGAGACAGGGAATTCATTCCCTGGCGGACTACCGGGTAAGCGAGAGGACTGGCGGACTAAAAGCTTAAGTTGAAACCAATGGGCATTGCCCTATCCTGAGCCCCAGCGAAGTAATATAATATTTAGTCACAAGTCAGAATATTGTTGAGATAGAATTGTTTTTTTGAAGATTCAACTAATAAATTATGAACACCAAAACTTCTAAATCCGGCAAATTGATGATGGGGATTGCTGCAAGCGCGATCGCATCCTGTGCTCTGTTCTCCCCTCAAGCAAGCTTCGCTCAAGCCAGCGGTTTAAATAATGCCCAACCGCTGCAAGACTTTCAAACTCAAGACAATACCGACCCCTTTTCCGGCCGCAGCAGCGGCAGCGGAATATTTGATTTAATTCACCGATCCAAATTGGGAGGCGGCCGCAGCATGGAAGAATTTACTACCGAACAGCGCCAAAATTTAAACGATGCGGCCGCCGAATTTCGGAACAAACAGCGCCTACTACTGGAAAAGCAAGCAGTACCTACACCAGGGGCGATCGCACCTGCAGAAATTACCGCCCCCGTCCCTTAAATTTACCACTGCTGTTTGCTCATTTCTCAGTCCGCGTGAGCGAAGCCAGCGCTTAGGCGGACTTCGTTTGTCTAGCAGCAATTTCAAGATCCGAATCTTATCTAAAAACCATCACCCTTAATCCCGTTCCAACCACGCCCGCATTTTACCCGGATTAAGCAAACCGTAAGGATCGACCAACTCTTTAAACTGCAACTGTTCCACATTAATACTTTTCATCCCTCCATCTTCCAATATATAAGTGTGAGGATTAGCAATCAGTGCGCCTTGCTCTTCGTGATAGCGAATAATTTCATTGAGCCGTGATTCCGTAGTGTAGCGAACTATTTGCAAAGCCGCGGCGATCGCCCTGCCATTCATCCGCAAAAACTCCAAGTGCATCATCACCTCATCCCCATAATAATTATACAGTTCCTCAATCAATTTCAAACCTTTATCTGCGGGAAAAAGCGTCTGCAAATAAGTCAGAGACGGGTCAGCGCTGCGAGCGTGTAGAGTTGTATGATTCCAAGTAAATTCAGCAATTGCTGCACCTTTGCTCGCTGCTTGCGCGTTTTTTTGATAGCAAATTGTGCCGCCATATTCGCGCACCAAATCTTGTAGCGGTTCCAGACAAGATTCAGCTACCATTAACAAAGCGCAGTGCTTACCTTCAGGAATCTCCTCGCGGAAAGCAGCAAAATAAGCAGGAATCGGCCAAGCACAAACACAAATTAGTTTTTTGATAATTCCGTCAGCATCGCCCAAAGCTTGACCGAAGTTGGCCGAGGTCATAAAATCGTCAAAAGCGACGATGATTTCCGCCCAAGGATAAGCAGGGGCGAGGGGAATTTCTAACTCAGTAATAATCCCATTTGTGCCGTAAGCGTGATTGACTTTCTGCACTTCATCGCCGCGCAATTCGATGACGCGGGGATCGTCTTCCATTGTAACGACTCGAACGGCATGAAGATTTCCCCGATCGCGCAATTGCCCGTAAGTTATCGAACCAATTCCCCCGCTACCGCCGCCGATAAATCCCCCAATCGTTGCGGTGCGGTAGGTTGAGGGAACCATCCGCAATTCCCAACCAGTTTCTCGCGCTTGTTTGTCGAAAACCGACATTTTCACCCCTGGTTCTACGCAAGCTAAACCCGGTTTTATCCAGCGGATACTGTTCATTTTGCTGGTATCTAAAATGACGCCGCCCTTGAGGGGAATGCACTGCCCGTAATTGCCCGTTCCTGCACCTCTGACTGTTAGCGGAATTTTGAATTTGACGCAGGCAGCAGCAATCCGCAAAACTTCGGCTTCGCTGGCGGGACGAACTACTAAATCTCCTGTTTTATCACTTAAGAGAGGTTGCAAAACAGGACTGAAGTGATAATAGTCTTGAGATAGCTTGACAACTTGCGCGCGATCGCTAATTATTTCAATTCCCGATAGTTCCGAAGAAAAAGCATCCCAGTCAATACTTTGAATCGCAGTTGCAGTCATTTTGTTTACTCCATGCTGGCAGTATTATATATTTTATCAAGCAGAACTTAGTAACATAAAATACTAACAGCAATGTTTCTTTAAGCAGTAAGGTGCTTATTCGTGCACCCTACACATAGAAGTTCTGCCTGCAAGACTGCTTTTTTCAATTAACAAATCCCCCAAACACTGCCATACCGTAGTATTTCCAAGGAACTGCAACAGTCTTAAACTCAGATGAGGCCAGCATTTCCAACTGTGCCGAAAGTGTAGCTAGGCGATCGGGATTAGAATACCCGTAAGAGACACTCGTTCCCACATTTGCGCGAATTTGTGCTAAGGTTTCTCCCTGATTTAGCGCCCAATCTTCTCGCGCCGCTTGATAAATATCTTTCATTGCTGCTGATTCTGCTACAAGAGGATCGGCATTCCAAAAACAGCCACCAGCATTTAAACTTTCGCGAATGCGTTGAAACAATTTCAACTTCATCTCATCCTCAAGATGGTGAATTGCCAGAGATGAAATGCAAGCATTGAATTTATCGCCCAAGCCTGAGAAATTTGGATTGTTAGCCCATTCTCCAAAATCCATTTCTATGCCAGTCCACCGGGTTGCGTATCCTGCCGACTCTATTTTGGCGCGGGCAAAATCAAGCATTCGTGGCGAGTAATCGACAGCCACTATTTCCGCAGACGGGTAGCGTTGGAGAACTTTTAAAGTGAGTTCCCCCGTACCGCAGCCGAGTTCTAAAATGCGGTGGTTTGCGTTAGCAATGCAGCCTGCTAATACATCCAACATTTCGTCATATTTAGGTAAAAGTCGCCGAATGCCGGTATCAAAATTGGCAGTATTGACGAAAACTTCTCCCGGAAAAATTTCGTGGCGCGCAGGTGAGGCAGTAGAGTCAGAATTCACGATCGCCAACCATAGACTACAATTGCTATCCTAACCGATATAAAGCAAAAATTGCATGAAGTAGGGAGAGGGCACGGCGCCGTGTCCTTACCCGATCATCTGTACTTCACTCAACAGAAAACCACTATAAAGTTATGCGTATTCTTACGGATAAGCGAAACCCTCGCGGTAAACAATAATTAACCGAAAGCATCCACGATACAAGCCCCCGGATTCATCCGTGGGGTCAATACTTCAAATCTAAAATCTAAAATCTAAAATCTAAAATCGATTGACCCTCCGTTACACCCAGAGAGTCTTGCTTTACCCCGGACGCCAGCAAAACAGTCTGAAAAAGCAGTGTTATGTTAGTAGTGCATAAATTCCAATCAAGATTAAACCTCACACTTGAGGATACCATGCGCCAGTTGATTTCTAAAATTCGGGCTGCCATCAGCCAATTAATTTACAAGCGAATTCTGCTTGCGGTGACAATTTTATTTTGTGTAGGTGTAGGAGTAGCAATGGCAAATATGTCTCGTCTTTCCTCCACCCTAATCGAATCGCAAGCCCTCCAAAATGCCACCCTCTATGCCCAAGCAGTTAAAGAAGCCCGCACCCTTTACAGTTCCGATGTTATCAATCCTCTCAACGCCGCTAAAGCAATTAACTTTACCCACGACTACAACCCGACAAAAGTAACAATTCCGGTACCGGCCACTTTCTTAATAGAACTCGGAAAAAATATCACCAAGAAAAATCCCGAAGTATCGCTTCGTCTCTACAGCGACTACCCGTTTCCCTGGCGGCGAGAAGAAGGCGGAGTCCGAGACGATTTTGAACGGCAAGCTATTACGTATTTGACGCAAAATCCGACACAAAAGTTTTTCCGAGTTGATAATTTTCGCGGCAAGCCAGCCTTTCGATATGCCGAGGCAGATATTCTAAGTTCTACCTGCCTTAACTGTCACAATACTCACCGCGACAGTCCTAAAAGTGATTGGAAAGTAGGAGATGTGCGGGGGATATTAGAAATTACTCAACCTCTCGATACCATCACTCAAACTACTCAAAGTGAACTTAAAAACCTGTTTTTACTGTTAGTAGGACTTTCAGCTTTAGGGGTGACAGGATTAACTTTATCTATCAGCAGGTTGCGCCAAAATGCTAAACAATTAGAACAGCGGGTCAGGGAACGGACGGCACAATTGCAAGAAACTAATGTAGAATTGGTAAAAGAACAGGAAAAGTGCGATCGCCTGCTGCTCAATATTTTACCCGAATCCATTGCTGCTAAGCTAAAAAACGGTCAAAGCAGTATTGCTGACGGCTTCGCAGAAGTCACTATTTTGTTTGCAGATATCGTAGGCTTTACCGTGCTTTCAGCACAAATATCTCCCGAAGAATTGCTCAAGTTTCTCAACGAAATTTTTTCAGCCTTCGATGGTTTAACGGAAAAGTATGGGTTGGAAAAAATCAAAACAATTGGAGATGCTTACATGGTAGTCGGAGGTTTGCCCAATCCCAGCACCAACCACGCCGAAAGCATTGCGGAAATGGCTTTAGATATGCAGGAGGAATTAGCAAAATTTAATGCCAAACATCATGCAGGAATTAACATTCGCATCGGTATCAATACCGGGCCTGCAATTGCGGGGGTTATTGGCACTAAAAAATTCATTTACGATCTCTGGGGCGATGCCGTCAATACAGCATCCCGCATGGAATCCCACGGGATTGCCGGCGCGATTCAAGTCACACAATCAACTTACGATATCTTGAGAAATAAGTATCTGTTTGAAGACAGAGGAATTATCCACATCAAAGGCAAGGGCGATATGAATACTTATCTGCTTGCAGGCAGGCTAGTCAGCGCAGTTTCGGTTTAATTTGTTTATTATATTATTAAGGGGTCTGCTAGTTAGTCGAGAGTCATCAGTCATTATATCATGTCCGGTCGATCGACCGCGATTTTCGTAGGTGCCCGTGAGCCAACAATACCTGCCAATAATTGACAATCTGAAAAACCCGCCCCGACCGCGATATTATGGTTAATCAATCGGACATGATATTAGTCAGCAACAAGCAGCCAAAAAGTAACAGTTAATGGCTGCTGGCTGCTGAGTGCTGACAATTACAGGAATTACACAGGGGATGCGAAAAACCCGGTTTCTGCGCGCTTGCTTCGTTGACAAACCCAAAATTGATTACCAGAAACCCGGTTTTTTTTCTTATGTCCTACATTAGCCATTTGCAAAATAGTAAATTTTATGCGATCGCGGATTTTATCATTCTTGAAATTTTTCCAATCTCGCTTGTCTAGGCAAATAGCTTTGTGGGTATTTGCTAGCATTCTTGTCATAGAGGGAATTATTTTAGTTCCCTCTTATTTTCGGCGAGAAAGTGAACTTTTAACTCAACTGGAACAGGTATCTCGGGCGACTGTTGATTCCCTAGAGTTTTTGCTCCAACAAGATATTTCCGATCGCACTTTCTTGCAAGAAGAAGTTAAAAACATTATTAAGGATTCTCAAGTAGTGTTAGGACTGTCTATTTACCAAGCTAACGGTGAGCTAATATATACACTTGGCGAACCGCCAGAAATCCGTTTCGAGCAACTAAAAAAATCTCGTATAGTTCACAATCACAATTTCGATGACAAGAGGTACGATATTGCTTGGACGGAGAGACATTTGGGAGGCGATTATATCTTAATTGTTCGCCACGATGCTTCCACGGTTCAGCCAGAACTATACGCATTTATCGCACGGGTTGCTGTTCTAGTCATCATTATATCAGCCTTTGTCACTTCTGTGACTATGTTCTTTTTAGGGGTGACAGTAATTGCACCTATCTTGAGATTGCGCGATGACTTGATCGCTGCTGGAGACGCTTTGAGCAAAGATCGAAAACAACCTGATTTCTACTCTCTGTCTGTCAAGCGGGATGACGAGTTGGGAGAACTTATGGTCGCATTCAATCAAATGTTTCACCGAGTATACAAGGAAATCGCACAGCGGAAACAAGCTGAAGAAGTATTGCGCGCCGAACAAGAAAAGTCGGAACGTTTATTACTAAATATATTACCGGTAATGATTGCCGATCGCCTAAAACAAGGCCAGATAAATATTGCGGACGGATTTGCCGAGGTTACGGTTTTGTTTGCTGATATTGTGGGCTTTACCGAAATATCTTCGCGCACATCTCCTGAAGAATTAGTGGAGTTGCTTAACAAAATATTTTCATCTTTCGATCGCTTAAGCGAACAATACGGCTTAGAAAAAATTAAGACTATCGGCGACAATTATATGGTAGCAGGCGGTTTGCCGCTTCCCTGTACAAATCACGCCGAATCTATTGCCGAAATGGCTCTGGAAATGCAGCAAGAAATTATGAAATTCCGCGACGAATGCGGTCAACCTCTCAATATCCGCATTGGCATTAATACTGGGCCTGTTGTAGCAGGTGTCATCGGCACTAAAAAGTTTATTTACGATTTGTGGGGAGATGCTGTGAATACAGCAAGCCGCATGGAATCTCAGGGACTTCCGGGTAAAATTCAAGTTAGTAACTCCACTTATGAGTTGCTGTGCGATAAGTATTTGTTGGAAAAACGCGGTAAAATTAATGTTAAAGGCAAAGGATCTATGACAACTTATTTGCTGAAAGGTCGAAAATTGTAACTGACAATTTTAACCATCGCCCGCGAATAAGTGAGATGGCGGCAGACGTTACAGCGCAGCCGCCCTCGACACCAAACTAGATTTTTTTTGAACGAACCGCGAAGACGCGAAGGACACGAAGGACACGAAGGAAGAGAATAAGAAAGAAGACAAAATAAAAAGTTCACATGGGAGTTATTATTGCTATATTAAAAGGCAGGTTAATATTAGTAATCGGGGCAAAAATGACTGCGAATCAGGAACAGAATTATTCAACTTCACCGATTTGGCAGCCCTTCACGCAAATGAAAACGGCGGCCCCGCCGCTGAAGGTAATTCGCGGCAAAGGATCGGTGCTGGAATTAGCAGACGGGCGGCAAATTCTCGACTGCATTTCTAGTTGGTGGGTGACTGTTCACGGGCACAGCCATCCGGTTCTGGCCGAGGCTCTTTACGAACAAGCTCAAAATTTAGAACACGTAATCTTTGCCGGATTTACTCACGAACCGGCCCAGAAACTTGCGAGTAAATTGCTAACTCATACGCCTGCTTCTTTAACGCGTATTTTCTTTTCTGATAACGGCTCGACTGCTGTTGAAGTTGCTCTGAAAATGGCATTTCAATATTGGCAAAATATCGGAGAAACTAATCGCACTAGCTTTATTAGTTTTGAGGGAGGTTATCACGGCGATACTGTGGGCGCGATGTCGGCTGGCAGAAGTTCGCTGTGGTGGGAATCTTTTGCACCTTTAATGTTTGCTGGGGATGTTGTTCCTTTTCCGGCGACTTTTGACGGCGATGATGAGGTGGAAAGCAAGGAGGCGGCGAGTTTAGAGAAATTGGAGTTTTTGTTAAAGCAGGGCAGCTATGCGGGAATTTTTATCGAACCTTTGGTGCAAGGTTCTGGGGGGATGCGAATGTGCCGCCCTGAGTTTTTGCGGGCGATCGCACAACTTGCGGGCCAGTTTAATGTATTGTTGATTTACGATGAAGTAATGACGGGTTTTGGGCGCACGGGTGAACTGTTTGCCTCGGTTAAATCTGGAACTTCACCGGATATCCTGTGTTTGTCTAAAGGATTGTCTGGTGGCTGTTTGCCAATTGCTGTCACAATGGCGTCAGAGGATATTTATCAAGCTTTCTGGCGAGATGAATGGGACAAAGCTTTTTTTCACGGTCATTCTTACACCGGAAATCCCTTAGCTTGTGCGGTGAGTGTAGCATCGATGGAGCTTTTGGAGCAAAACCCAAATGTTTATCAAGGGATGGAAAAACTGCACCGCCAATATCTGAATCAATGGCTGAGAAATCATCCTAAACTAGAACGGATTCGGACTTGTGGCACCATCGCAGCAATGGAGGTGAAAACCGAAAGCGTTTCCGGTTATTTTAATGACATCGGTTCTGTATTGAAAGCCAGATTTCTCGAAGCGGGGTTTTTGCTCCGCCCCTTGGGAAATACGCTTTACTTGATGCCTCCCTACTGCATTTCTCCTGATGAACTAGAATCGATTTATCGGGTAATTCGTCAGGTTTTGGATACTCTGTAAACCCTTTAATTTTAGTAATGAATTTACCCAATTGGAACGATTTGGCTGACGACGCGCTGGCGGGCAAATGTCTCTCTCGCGAGCAATCTTTAGCCGTATTGCGCGCACCGGATGAGGTTTTGCTGGAACAACTAAACGCAGCTTATCGGGTGCGCCGCCACTACTGGGGAAACCGAGTCAGGTTGCACTATTTGTTAAATGCTCAAAGTGGCCTTTGTCCTGAAGATTGCCATTATTGTTCTCAGTCAAAAATTTCGACTGCGGAAATTGAGAAATATCCGCTTTTAGCTAAGGAGAAAATTCTGGATGCCGCCCAACGCGCAGCAGATTTAAAAGCTGGTACGTTTTGTTTGGTGATTTCGGGCCGCCAACCTAGCGCATCTACTTTCGATCGCGTTTTGGATGCTGTCGAGACTGTGAAGGCAAATTATAACCTGAAAATTTGCGCTTGTTTGGGATTGTTGAGCCAGGAGCAAACTCATCGGCTGGCTAAAGCTGGAGTCGATCGCGTAAATCACAATCTCAATACTTCCGAATCATATCACACGGACATTTGCACCACTCACACTTTTGGCGATCGGGTTGAAACCGTCGAACACGTAAAAGCAGCGGGAATCACAACTTGTTCCGGCGGAATTTTGGGGATGGGCGAATCGGATGATGATGCGATCGATTTAGCCCTTTCGCTTCGCAAGTTGGGCGTTACTAGCGTGCCGGTTAACTTTTTTATTCCGATTCCTGGCACGCCATTTGCAGATGTGAACAGGTTAACTCCCCGCCAATGTTTGCGAATTCTTTGTTTGTTCCGATTTTTGCTTCCCAGTCAAGAAATTCGGATTGCTGGGGGACGGGAGGTGCATTTGCGATCGCTGCAACCTCTCGGCCTTTACCCTGCTAATTCTATCTTTGTTGGCGATTATCTGACAACTCCCGGACAAGCTGCCCATCAAGATTGGGACATGATTCGAGATGCGGGATTTGCGATCGAATCCCCCGAAGGTTCTCTCTTAGAAGTTGATTCAGCAGTTACCAAATCCGAACAAAAAACCCTGGTTGTGTAACTCTTATAGCAGTTTTCAATCGGATGAAATAGAGTAGGACACGGCAATGCCCAAAGCGTGTCAAATTAGTACCATCCTGCTGTTTGACTATTAGGGTTCGATCCCCCCTAGCCCCCCTTAAGAAGGGGGGGACAAGAGTTTGATCAAAGTCAACCCCTACTCCCCTTCTTAAGGGGGATTTAGGGGGTTCTAGACTATGGTAAAACCGATATTTATCAATGGTTTTAGCATTAAGTTGATACCAATGGGATCTTGGAGTGTCCCTACGGTTAACATTCTTCAATCTAAAATCTAAAATCTAAAATCTAAAATCATACAAGGGGGGGGAAATTGTGGACAAACGCGAAGAAATTACGATCGCAGAATACCAGCTAACTGCCGAATCTTTCCGATCGGGAACTTGGCATCACGACGTATCCCAAAATCGATCCGCACTGACCGCTGCCATGCCCCGCAATCCCGGTAAAATTCTCGATATAGGATGCGGGCCGGGACGAGATTTAGTAGCCTTCAAGAGCCAAGGACACACAGTTGTAGGCTTAGATGCAACTCCAGCTTTTGTAGAAATAGCAAAAGAGTTGTCAGGATGCGAAGTTTGGCAACAATCTTTTCTGAATCTAGACTTGCCAGAGGCAGAATTTGACGGTATTTTTGCCAATGCTTCCCTGATTCACGTTCCCAGCGACGAGATGGTAAAAGTGCTGCAAAATTTGCACAAAGCCTTAGTTGTTAGCGGTGCAATTGTCATGTCAATGTGCCGGGGAAATTGGGAAGGATACGACGAGAGACCAACGGGAAAACGCTATACAGCCGGATGGGAATATCATACTTTAGCGCCTTGTTTAGAACAAGCGGGATTTGCAATTGTCAATCACTACTATCGCCCCCCCGGCTTACCCCGCGAAGCTCAATCTTGGGTAGTAATAGTGGGCAAAAAACTCTAACGTAAATGGGAAATTGGGAATCGGGAATTGCGAATCTTTCCCCTCTCTTCCTCTGCGCCCTCTGCGCCCTCTGCGGTTAAAAAAACTAATTGAAAAATTTACAGAGGATTGTTGTATAATTATATCCAGTCAAATAAACCACTTTCTGCACCAATTAAATCCCAATTAATATGACAGAGAAATTCCACATTTTTTTAGCAGGTGCTAGTCGAGGAGTCGGCTTAGAAATCGCCAAATGTCTGACAGCACAAAAGATGCAAGTAACTGCACTTTTGCGATCGCCCGCAACCAGCACCGAATTAGAAGCAATGGGCATCAAAGTCGTGACTGGCGATGCTTTGGATGCAGCAGCTATGGAAGCGGCGATGGCTGGCGGTGAGCCAATTCATGCCGTAATCAGCACAATTGGCGGCTTGCCCAAAGATGTAGAATTATCCGATTATTTGGGCAACAAAAACTTGATTGATGCGGCTGTCAAAGCAGGCGTGCAAAAATTTATTTTAGTTTCATCAATCGGCAGCGGTAATAGTGTCGGCGCTTTGCCGCCCCAAGCTTTAGAAACTTTGCGCCCGGTTTTAATTGAGAAAGAAAAAGCCGAAAATCATTTGATAGAAAGCGGGATGATTTATACAGTGATTCGTCCGGGCGGACTCAAATCGGAACCTGCCACAGGCAACGGTATTTTAACAGAAGATTTTCGAGTTTCTGGAACGATTCACCGGGCGGATGTAGCGCTGCTAGTTTGTCAGTGTTTAGTTTCTGAGGCTGCTAACAATAAAGTTTTCTCGGCTGTAGATAAACAAATGCTTTACGGCAATCCAAAATTTGAGGTATTAAATCTTTAGGGGCGGGTTTAGCGCAAAATAAGCTGTCTCGCATCTAAATTTTATTTTTTGGGCGGGCTAGAAGCCCAACCCCTACTCCCCACAAGAAAATTGAACTTTTGTGGAACAGGCATCTTGCCTGTTCCTAAAAATGGTGCAAGATTTTACACTCAAGAATCGAAAGGCTTAATCCACGATCGCCCGATCGCGAAGCCCTCGAAGAAGATCGCCCAATCCAACACAAAACCCGCGATCGCAAACAATACCACACTCTCGACACCGCCAACAGCAAACGGCAATAAGTCTTGTAGTGCGGGCATCTTGCCCGCCTCAAAAGAAAGTCCCGCATCAAAAGACAATCCAGCATCCAACTGTCCAAAAGCCCGCACCAACCCAAAAGCCAACACCACACCAGATTTAAGCTGCGGATTAGTATCGCGACGGATAGCGTAGCGGTAAGTCACGCCGAACAAAAAACCGCCCAAAAGTGTGATCGCCCCTCTGAAGGCAAAATTTAGGTCAATTTCCCTTACCTGCAAACTCGCCAGAGAATCCAACCTATCCGCTAGAATTAAGCTATTACCAAGGGCGATCGCCCCAAAAGCCAGCAAACAAGACAAAGCAGCAACACTCCCTGCCTTCAAAGATTCTACCCGTTCATCCGCACTAAAATTTGACGAGTCCTTCACAGCGCCCTCCTTTCAAAAATGGCTCAAATTGACTTATCATAAGGTTTGGAGTCACTTTGTACAGTTTGTTCAATAAATAGCTATGGATATTTTGTCACTCGGTTGGGTTTCGGTGCTAGTTCTGTTCTCCTTCTCAATTTCAATGGTCATTTGGGGACGCAACGGTTTCTAGATTCCAGAATAGCTTGCGGGGCAAGCTTTTTAACTGCCCCGCATTTTTTTAAATCCTATTTAACCAAATCAAAATAACAGGAGTTGGAAACATGACAGCCAAAAAAATATTAATGTTAGTCGGCGACTTTGTAGAAGACTACGAAGTAATGGTTCCCTTCCAAGCACTGCAAATGGTAGGTCACACCGTCCACGCCATCTGCCCGGACAAAGCCGCGGGTCAAACAATTCGCACTGCAATTCACGACTTTGAAGGCGATCAAACCTACAGCGAAAAACCCGGTCACAACTTCACTTTAAACGCGACTTTTGACGAAATCAACCCGGCAGACTACGACGCTTTGATTATCCCCGGAGGACGCGCCCCAGAATACATCCGCCTCAACGAACAAGTGCTGCAAATTACCCGCTACTTTGCCAACAGCAAAAAGCCGATCGCATCTATTTGTCACGGCTTACAAGTCCTAACTGCCGCCGGCGTACTCGAAGGCAAACGGTGTACCGCATACCCCGCTTGCAGCCCTGACGTACTCCGGGCCGGCGGCAAATATACAGAAGTTCCAGTTACCGAAGCCGTAGTCGATGGCAATTTAGTCACCGCCCCCGCGTGGCCAGCACATCCTAACTGGCTGGCTGAATTTCTGAAAGTTTTGGGAACGAAGATCGAACATTCAGAGAAAGTCGAAGTATGACTATTTTCACAGTCAAAGTTAAACCGAATTCCAAACAGCAAAGCATCGCTGAACAACCCGACGGCACCCTCACAATACATCTCAAGTCGCCGCCTGTGGAGGGTAAAGCCAATCAAGAATTAATCATGCTGTTGGCGAAAAAGTTTAAAGTGCCGAAATCTGCGATCGGCATTAAATCCGGTCTTTCCTCCCGAAATAAACTTGTGGAAATTCCAATGGAACCTGCAACTTATATTTCTCCATAGGGACACGGCAGTGCCTTTCGTCGTGTCAACTTAAGACTAAAACCCTTGAGAAATCTCGCTTATAGTCGAGTCTAGATCCCCCTAAATCCCCCTGATTGTTGGGGAGTAGGGGTTGACTTAAAGAGGCTTCGTGTCCCCCCCCTTCGTAGGGGCGGTGCTAAGAGTGCCCGCCCTAGGCGCCAGGGGATCTGGCCTTAATAGTCAAACAGCAATCTTTAACTGGGTTTGAGCTTAAGTTGACACGAAGAAGGGCACGGTGCCGTCTCCCTACCGGATATCTATAAAGTTAATAACAAATCTATCTAAAGAGAGATACAGACTCAACTTGAAAATCATATATTAAGAGTTGTAGAGTTAGAATAAAAAATTATGAACATTGAAAATAGAGTCGAAGCCACAGCGAAGAATATTGAAGGCAAAATCCAAGAAGCTGTTAGCGAAGTTACAGGCAATCAGAAAGATAAATTAGAAGGTCAAGCCAAGCAGGATGAAGCATCAGCAATTCACCTGAAAGAAGACATCAAAGATAAAGCAAAAGAGATTGTAGACCGAGCTTAGTAATAGTATTCCCTACAAGTTTCCTGCCTACTAAATCCCGCCAACGATATGTTGGCGGGATTTTTTATCATGATCCTAAATTATTTGTATCAATATCTAGGGGCGGGTTTATAAAGATTATTGGTGCGTGGCAAAATTCATCGGCGAACCGCCCCTACAGATTCTAGTAATTCATAATGCAAAAGCATTAATTTTGTGGCCGGAATGGTTTCCATTGCATAAGTTCTACCATCTTGATGAGAAAATTCTACCTCAAAAGCACTGCCATCAAATTCCATCACAACTGTTCCTACTTGTCCTTTATATAATTTAATGATTTGTTTTGTTTCAAAATGGGTGGCTTCTAAATCTTCAGTTAAAGCAACAATATCTAGGTCTTTAATTGTTTTCATTGTTTTTACCTCACTTTTTGACGGGATAACAACTTGTTAATCTGGGGAAACTTTCACCTAAGCGGACGATCCAAGCTGCTAGAATCAGAGATTCACCTACTTCGGTTTTCAGCAAGAATTTCATGTTGTAATGTGTTCCGTATTCATTGTTTTTTTGAATAACAACATCTTCGTTGATAGCAGCTTCTTTTAAAGCCTGTTTGAGCATTTCAGCATTTTTTAGGCTAATGCCTAACTTACTGGCAAACAAAACAGCTTTATTTTTTCCTTCTTGATGATTCGGATTTAGAGAATATTCTTCTATTTTATTGCCTAAATCTGCTAAATGACCATTGGGCAGTTTCACTATTAATAACTGTTTTTGAAGGACAAAAGAGAATATTAGTCGCCTACAATAATCGACTTTTACTCATATGTCAATTATATCGTCTTTGAGTTGGGGGGCGGGTTTATCAAAATTATTGAGGGGTGGCAAAATTCATGGGTGAACCCGCACCTACAGATTCTACTTTTCGACCAGATCCCTCCGCTACCCAGGGCGAAGATGCTGTTTGGCGAAGATGCTTTTTGGCCGATTCCCTGTTTGGCCGATGCCCAATTCCCAATGCCCACAAAAAAGCCGGGGATGGATATCCCCAGCTCGAAACATAGCACAATTAGTTTTGAGAGTTGGTAGGGCGATGTTTCAGAATCGACCCCACCCACTTTGGCCCAAATTAAATCAGGATAATGTCAGTCACCGTCAAGCCTGGTCTGCCGTTGAAGTTTGCCAGTGTAACGGCTGCCTGGGATCCCGAACCGTCAGGATCGAACAACAAGCGACCCGTGTTATCGTTTACGTTCAGTCGATTTTCATAAATAAGGACTGCTTGTCCCGGAGCTTGCGCATTCCCCTGACCATTGTACGTCCCGGTGTCAAGCACTAAGAACTGTGTGGAACCCGGTCGGCTTGGCCCATTCACTTTACCTAAGCCGAAGGCACTGCTATTCAAGAGTATCTTGTCTTGGCCGACCGTAAAATCGCCGATTTGGTCTGGGTTAGTACCAAATGTCCCATCGGCATTGATGGTGACGCCCTCGCCGAAGTTCTGGTAGTAGAAGCTGTCATTACCCGATCCGCCAATCAGGGTGTCAGCATCAGGCCCGCCGCCGAGAGAGTCGTTACCCTCGCCGCCGATCAAATAGTCGTTACCAAACCCGCCCAGGAGCGTGTCGTTTCCGGCGCCGGAATTTAAGGTATCGTCCCCCAATGTTGCGTTGGATGAGTCGCCGAACAGGATGTCATCTCCGCTACCAGTAGTGATGACATCAGTGCCGTTGCCACCAGTAATGAAGTTGCTGCCTAAGGTATCGCTAATCAAGTTTGGCGCTGTAAGACCGGCAAAGTCGACGCCGCTAGCGTAGGAGATGAAGTCGTTACCCGCAACGTTGCCAATCACGCGATCGCGCTCGCTGCCAAAGATGATGCTGTCACTTCCCTCGCCACCGTTCATAAGGTTGGTGACGGTGAAGCTGCTGCCAGTAGGATTGGTGTAGCCAATTAACAGATCGCCGCCGAGTCCGCCTTCGAGAGTAATCAAAGCAGTACCAGTACCAGCAAAAAAGGCCTGGGTAGCATTGATAGTATCGTTGCCATCTCCACCGCCTGCATTAGTAAAGGTACCGCTCAGGCTGTCGTTGCCTTCACCACCGATCATTGTATCAGTCGCAAAAGCTGCAACGATCGTGTCATTGCCTACTCCACCGTCGAGCGAGTTGCGACCCGCGAAGCCGGGAAATGAACTGGAGGCGCCTACGCTCGAAATTACATTCGGCACCGACGCCGAGACGATGAAGTCGTCGCCTGCACCTCCCAAAGCGGTATCCTGCGTGGCAAAAACCGTGATCGTGTCGTTACCGTCGCCGCCCTCAAAGAAGTTTCTGCCGCCGCCAAACTCCCCGATACCGCCGGTGAGAGAATCGTTGCCGCCACCGCCAATCAAGCTGGTTCTCTCAATGCCGATCGTGATGACGGAGGAAGTAAATGGGCTGCTTTGCGTACTGTTGGTAATGACTAAGATGTCGTCGTCAAGATCGCCCGACAGGTAGCTGTTGCTGGCCACACCTTTTAGGGTGTCGTTGCCTTTACCGCCAAAGAGAGTGTCTCTTACATTGATACCTACAACCAAGTCGTCGCCCAAATCACCCAGCAAGTAGTTGCTGCCTTCATTCCCAGCGAAGCCAATACCCAAACCACCCTCTAAAGAGAGGTTGTTGCCACCGCCTGCGATGAAGAAGCCGATCGCGTCATTGTCCTTACCGCCGTAGAGGGAATCTCCTCTCTGCGCCCCTCCCAGCATCGTATCTGCGCCCTCATTACCAAACATGAGGTTAGCTTCGACAGTACCTTGGAGGAAGTCTTCTCCCTCATCGCCGTATATGGTAGCGCGGGCTTCAGCGACTATGGTGTCATTGCCGGAGTCGCCAAACAGCAAAGCCGGAGTCCGCTGGGATCTGATTGAGTCTTCGTCCTCGCCGCCGTACAGTGTATCGTTCGGGCCAACTGAAATCAGAGTATCGTTATCGGCTTGGCCAAATATTAAGCTGCCGCCCAGGGTGGAAGTTCTAACGAAATCCGCCCCGCCTCCGGCGAAGATTGTATCCGGGCCCAGTCCCGGAAGGTTTAAATCTAGTTGATTAGAATCGTCATTTAACGTTGTCATAAAGCTTCACTCCTCTACTTGTTGGTCATCGCTGGTGCGACTACAGACACTGCCTAGAACACCGAATGTTTGGATTCCGCTGTAGTTTAACCTGTTTGCCAGCCGCAAGTCTAGCCTACTGGCGTTAACCCTGTCTAGACTTTCTCCCTCGCGGTTTTTTTGCTTGTAAGCTTTTATTTTCAAAGTCTTCACCCTTTAATAATCCTGGTGCACTGTCTCAGGTGCTCACGCTCTATAAGACGCGGCTCATATTCTTAATGTTCCATTCTGGATTAGCGGTCGGGGATCGCGTCCGGGGGAGGAAATTAAAGATTAAAAAAGGCAGATCTGGGTGATCGGGAAGACGAGGGAAATTGGGAGATTCGTTACTTGCTAACAAGGCTTTGTGGCAATTTCCGGTTTTCCAGGCAGGGCCGTCATTTAATAATTCTGACCCGGATTGAACCGAGTACCGCTCCGGGCTTTAAAAGTCTACGCCCCGCTTTAGTTCTACGCCCCGATCGCCGTAGTGTTTGTGACAGTATACCTCGGAGTGTACGCTTGCCAAGTCAAAGTAAGCGTGGGGTTTGTGGCAGCGCCCGGTGATAATAATTTCTGTATCCCGCGGCTTGCGTAGCAGGGCTTCGACGATCGGCTCTACCGGCAGCAGTTCTAAGTCTACTGTGGGATTGAGTTCGTCGAGAATAATCGTTTTATACCAGCCGCTGGCGATCGCACATTTGGCGATTTCCCAGCCGCGTTCTGCTTCGATGCAGTCTAGCTCTTGCTGTTGCCCCCGCCAAACTATAGCATCTCGGCCGCACCGCTGGTGATCTACTAGCTGCGGGTAGCTTTGCCGCAAAGCTGCGATCGCCGCATCTTCTGTATAACCGGTGCCTCCTTTGAGCCATTGCACGATTAACACCCGGTGAGATTGGTCTTGACTGATACCCCTACCTATTGCCTGCAAAGCTTTGCCCAAAGCGCTCGTAGACTTGCCTTTCCCCGCTCCCGTGTATATTTCGATACCGGAAATATGATGATCTGCCGCAGCCGGGTGATAGTGGGGCTTCATTTCTGAGTGTAAGTCGGCAATCTCCAGCAAAGCTTCGGGTGCCGCTCGGCCTGTGGCGATGACTTCTAAATATTCTGGTTTGTTTTTGAGGGTTTGGACTACTTCGTCAACAGGCAGCAAACCCAAGTCCAATACGGGGTTTAGTTCGTCTAGTACCACGACGGAATAGAGCGAGCTTGCGATCGCTCCTTTGGCGATATCCCAGCCTCGCTGAGCTTCTGCGCGATCGAAGCGGGTGATTGCTTCGGCCCCAAAATATTCGGCTCTGCCGGTACGCACTTGGTCGATCAAGTGCGGAAATGCCCGTTGCAAGGCTTCTATTGCCCCGTCTTCGTCGTAGGAGCGGCCGGGGCCTTTGAGAAAGCGCAGCAACAAGACTCGCGTGGGCGAGTCAGAATTGATACCCAGCCCGATCGAGCGCAACACTACTCCCAAAGCTGCCTGAGACTTGCCTTTACCAGCGCCGTCGTAGACGTGAATCTGACCCGCGGCGCGTTCCGAGCGGGATGAGGCTGTCCGAATACCAATGCCATTCCTTACCATAATCAGCAGTTGTTTGAGTCTGTATCGGGGTGGGTATTCGATCGCGCGCCTTGAATGTTTAATTTTTCCATTCTGTTGGCGGATCTCAACAGATTATACGATAAGTCCTAACCCCCAATCTTTTAAGCAGCGATCTAACGCAATCAGGTGCTCACACCTTCGGTTAAGATTATTCCGTTTGTGCTGTACAATTAAAATTTAACACGGACTGATATACCTAAAGGCTTATGATTGCGAGTGTTTTCCCATTTCGGACTGTTTTGGTGCAAATTTTAATTATGTTTTTGGCGATCGCGATCGAATCGTGGTTTTTGCAAAAACTACTTAAACTAGGCCCCAAAACCAGCATTGAATATACAGCCATCCTCAATCTCTCTTGCACTTGCGTAGGCTGGTTAGTTTTCTTCGGCATTGAAAGCGTTCTTAGCAAAGAATTGCGGGAACAGCTTATCGGTTATATTTTATTAGGACGTGGGGATAATGTTTACGCTCCAATAACTATGATAGCACTCTCCGTATTAGCAGTAACTTTTCTAGCTAAATGGCAGGGATTAGAATTCATAGACAACATGGTTTCCGGCAATAAAAAAGCTTCTAAACCTCAGTTTTTAGGGCCGCCCACCCTCACCCGCCGTCCTCCCAAAAAAACTTTTCAAGTAACTACCCAGTTTGGGGGAATTTTAATCGCCCACACTGTTAGCAATCTCGTTATTTTAACCGTGTTGTTTTTGCAAAGCGTCTATTGAAATTTATGATGAAGCAATTCTTTGATGCCACTCAGCAACTCACTAAGCTGACAAACAACCTTTGGGAAACCAATAAAAAAATCCAAAAGGCGATGATTCCGCCTAAAGTTGTTCACTGGAAGACTCCTTTACTACTCAGCATCTTTTTAGCTTTGCTGACAGTGGCAGCCGTAACTGACTGGCGGACGAGAACTCTGCTTTTTGATATGAGCTGGTTATTATTTACACTTTCAATGGGTTTGCTGACCAGCCAGCAACCTTTTGTGATTAAAGGAGTAAGTCTGAGTCCGTGGGTGACAAGCATCTTAATTGGCTTGTGGTTACTGATAAGATTGCCGTCGGATAGGAAGGAAATAGCATGGATAGCTGGCCCACTTATAGCAGTAGTAATTCTGGCGACAATAGAGATTTGGAATAGTGAGTCAAAACGGGAAGGTATCAGGTCGTTGGTGCGCCCTCAGTTTTTGATGATTACTCTAGTTCACCTGCTGTTTTCCTGTTGGTTTGCTTTTCACTTTTTAATTCAAGGTTGGATACAACAGTATCCCAGCGTTTTATCTCAGGATTTAAGGCAAAGCGATTATGTGGTGACATTTCAACGGCCAACTATTAATCGATCCCGAGGAGTTGTCATCCTCAATGCAATGGAGGGATACCTGCAAAATGAAGCCCGCACAAAACCGTGGGCGCAAGTAGAGCAAATGTTAATAGATATTGACAACGAGCGATTTTTTCTGCGGAATCAAGCCTTAAAAACAACTGGGGTAGTCCCAGAAGATGGGAGGTGGGATGTCAAAACTTCGATCGTCCAAGGAGAGTCTCGCTATCAGTTAGAGATGGAGGCAACTTGGCTGGGAGTGGTTTTTAGACCGGAAATATATTCGTTTACCAAATCTTGCGAGGTGTTCCAGATAGCCAATAGGGCGACTGTAACCTGCGATGCGATAAAACGCTCTCAACCCGGACAGAAAAAAGATGGAACGGCGGGGGACAGTCAAGTTTGATTCTGTCTCTGTTAACTAATTGCGATCGGTATAGCGGGAGAGTGGGAGAGTCTGAGAGTGGGAGATGGAAAAAATCCTCTTTCTTCCTTCTTCTCTCTTTCTTCCGTCTTCCCTCTTCCGTCTTCCCTCTTCCTTCTTCCTTCTTCCTTCTTCCTTCTTCCTTCTTCCTTATACTAAAGTATGGCGAAAGTTTCCAGCGGGTTAATAACTAGATGAATTTGAGAAGAATCTTGACAGTCGCGACCAATGTATTTTGGGAAGTAATTCGCGATCGCATCCTTTACTTAATTATTATTTTTGCTCTGTTGATGGGCGCCTCGGTACGGTTGATACCGGAATTGGCAGCGACAACCGAAAATAAAATTATCTTAGATGTCGGTTTGGCTGCTATGAGCATTCTCGGTCTAATTGCCACAGTCTTTGTCGCTACCGGACTGGTCAACAAAGAAATTGAAAAGCGGACTGTTTATCTGTTAGTGGCCAAGCCGATAAGTCGGGCTGAGTTAATTGTGGGCAAGCACTTAGGGCTGTCGGCGGTGCTGGCGGTGCTTGTAGCAGCAATGACTGTTATCTATCTGGCTATTCTGAGTTTGAGCCGGATTCCTTTCCCTTTGGAAAGCATTTTAATCGCTTCGTTGTTTGTCTGGTTTGAGCTCTGTCTCATGGCCAGTGTCGGGATTTTATTTGGGGTGTTCAGCAGTTCGCTGTTGGCAACTTTACTGACATTGGGCGTTTATTTAATGGGACATTCGACGCGGGATTTAGTGGCTTTGGGCAAGTTAACTAAAAATCCTGGTCTTGAACAATTGATGATGGGACTTTATCTGGTTTTGCCGGATTTAGCCAGATTCAATTTGAGAAACGATGCTGTTTACGGACAAGTTCCTTACTTGGCAGGTTTGATTACAGATGCTGGCTACGGTTTGCTGTATGTGGTGCTGCTGTTGTCAATTGCGATCGCCATATTTTCCCGCCGGGAATTTTAAAAGCCGCCTTCCGTAACTTCAGGCTAATTGTTTGTAGTGAGGACTAAAGTCCTTACTACAAACCAATTTTATTATCGACTTAGCGCGCTAAGATATAGAGAAGGTTATCGATCGCCAATCTTGACTAAAACTCAAACTTTTATTGGTAAAATGAGGTGACTTATGACTACTATAATTCACAAACCGATATCGCAGATCAAGATTACTTGGCCTCTGCTACCCGATGATTTCATCCTACCAGACGACCCGGTGGATGATATAGAACATCCTTTAATCTCTAACGGTTTGCGCCAGTCTGTAGTGGATTCCCCGGAACTAATGCAAGACGCACTCATAGTTTCTAATTTTGCTTTGTGCGCTGCTGTGGACGATCGCACTATTTGCAAAGCCCCAGACTGGATGTACGTGCAGCCGGTTCAAAAGAGGCCTCACAACTATCCCCGCCGCAGTTACACGCCTCATACCGAAGGAACAGTGCCTTTTGTAGTGATGGAATTTCTATCAGCTACTTACGGCGACGAATACTCTGTCGAACACACAGAAGAAATCGGCAAGTGGTTTTTTTACGAACAAGTAATCAAAGTTCCTCGCTATGTCATTTTTCGGCCCCATACAGGCAGAATAGAAGTTTATGCGCTTGAATCCGAGCGTTATGACAATCAAAATCCTGATGAAAACGGCTGTTATTTAATACCTGGATTAAATCTATTTTTGGGAGTTTGGCCGGGAAGTCGCGAAGGTAGAACCGGATATTGGCTGCGCTGGTGGACGGAGGGCGGGGAACCGCTTTTGTGGCCGGAAGAAAGGGCAGAAAATGAACGCCAGCGGGCAGAAGATGAACGCCAGCGAGCCGAAAATGAACGCCAGCGAGCCGATCGCCAACAGCAAGACCAAGAGTTAGCCGAGACGCTGCTGGAACAGGAAAGACAGCGAAATCAAGAACTTTTGGCTCGATTGGCAGCCCTCGGTATCGATCCCGAATAGCATTAGAAGTCCGATGGAAGTCGGAAGAAAGAATAGGTTCGAGGGAAAAAGAGAACCCGATCGAGATATGCTTTCTTCATCCTTCTTTCTTGAGTTGGCTTTCTTACTTATATGTTGGTAAAAAAAAGGTGAAATTATGTTAACAGAAAAACTTGAAGAATTAAAAAATATTTTTGCACAAATGGAACGGGCTTTGATTGCCTACTCCGGCGGAATTGACAGCACTTTGGTGGCAAAAATCGCTTTTGATGTATTGGGCGATCGCGCTTTGGCAGTGACGGCAGTTTCCCCGTCTTTACTGCCAGAAGATTTAGAAGATGCGCGGATTCAAGCAGCAGAAATTGGCATTGCCCACGAGGAAGTAGAAACTCAGGAAATGGCAAATCCCAATTATACTTCTAACCCAATTAACCGCTGCTATTTCTGCAAAAGCGAACTGCACGATACTTTGAAACCCCTAGCACTAGCAAAGGGTTATCCTTATGTGGTTGATGGGGTTAATGGTGACGATTTAAAGGATTACCGTCCGGGGATTCAGGCTGCGAAGGAACGCGGCGCGCGATCGCCCTTAGCAGAAGTAGGAATCACTAAATTTGAAGTGCGGCAATTGGCAAAAGAATTGGGTTTGCCTTGGTGGGACAAACCGGCTCAACCTTGTTTGAGTTCGCGCTTTCCTTACGGCGAAGAAATCACCGTTGGAAAGTTGCAAAGAGTGGGGCGCGCTGAACGGTATTTGCGGCAGTTGGGACTGAAAAATCTGCGAGTGCGATCGGACGGAGATACGGCGCGCATTGAGTTACCGGCAGAGGAGATCCAGGAGTTTGTGCTAAATACGGATTTGCCTGCATTGGTGGCGGTGTTTCAGGAGTTTGGTTTTGTGTACGCGACTTTGGATTTGGAGGGGTTTCGCAGCGGCAAATTAAATCAGGTTTTGCAGCCGGAATTGTTGGGAAGGAAAGGTTGATTAATTGGCGTTGCTGATTTACGGTATGAAACGCCTAGGATGTTTGCCTTACATTTGGGATGTGCCATGTAATAGCAAATCCGGTTTTAATACCCCCTTTATTTCTTAGCCCCCCTTTGCTCGGACGAAAGTTTGACTCTATGCAGCGGTTTCAACCGCCGATTCATAAAGAGGGTGGCTAACTTTCAACGCCCGAGTCTTATCAAGGAGTAGTTGGCTGAATTTGCTGTGGCTGCATTTGCTGCTGCTGATTTTGCTGCTGAAGTTGCTGCTGCTGAATCAGAAGCTGCTGATTCTCAAGATCTATTTGCCGCTGTCTGTCTTCGAGTTGCAAGCGTCTGTCTTCAAGTTGCAGCAATCTGTCTTCAGCTTGCCGCTGTCTGTCTTCACGTTGTAGCTCTCTGTCTAGCAGTCTGTCTTCACGTTGTTCGCGAAGCTGTCTGATCTGATTTCGCCGCTGGAAATCCCCTCCCAAAAATAAGTTTTCAAAAGCGTTGATAGTTGCTTGAAACCCAGTAAAAACGCCGCTAACAGCGCTTATCCCAGTGGCCACTCCGGTGATCGGCTGCAAGAATCTGTTGATATTGTCTGCTACCCTAGCATAGCCCGATCGCGCTACCAGAATCACATCGTTGTTGCGGAGAGTTGGGTTATTATTAGGATTCAACCCTTGAGCAAAATCCACCTCGATCGTGCGACGAGAAACAGTACCGTTGGGGTTCAATCGCAATAGTTCTACCTTGTCTTTTTTAGCCCGCAATTGATTGAAACTGCCTGCTGTCAGTAAAGCTTGGTGCAGGGATGTACTCGGCCGCACCTGCAAAGCCCCGGGCCTAATTACTTCTCCTACAATATTGATGCTAATCGCGTTCGGAGAAAAACTGCTAGTTGCGACTTGAGAAACTTCAGCCAAGTCTACAGTAGCTGCTGTCGGGATAATTACGCTATCTCCTTCTTGCAGCAAAATATCTTGAGTTGCGTCGCCTTTTTGCAGCAAATCCCACAGATTTACCATGATAGTTTGTTCATTGCCACCTCTGACTCGGCGGCGGATTTGCACTCGGCGAATGTCAGCTTCTGTAGTGATACCACCAGCAATTTTCAATGCTCTAGTTATCGTTGGTAAGCCCACAACTGCTCCTTGCTGTTGGTCGATAGATACAAAAGCCAAGTCTGTTTGTTGGTTGCTCGATCGCACATCCGAAGCAAATACAGTATAAGGCCCCGGCCGGTTTACTTCCCCGACAATTACCACGCCAATTGGTTTAGTAATATCAGCGGAAAAATTAGCACTGGCTCTTTGACGAACTTCTTGAGTATTAAGGGCCCTTGCTGTCGGTACAAAAATTGTATCTCCATCTCGAATGGTAACGTCTTGACGCAAATTTCCTGTGTCTAAAAAATCCTGCAAATCAACATTAGTAACTTGCTCCTGCCCGCCTCTGCGGGGACGACGAATTTGGACATTTCGCATATCTCCTGCTGATGTCACCCCTTGTGCAAGTTGCAGCATTTCCATCAAAGTCGGGAATTTTACTCCTCCTCCTTCTCTAGTGGGATTAATCTTGTAGGAACCCGGGCGAGTAACTTCACCTGCAAGACCTATATTTAGGGGGCGAGCGACGATCAGAGTTACGGTAACAACGGGAACATTGATGAAGGGTTCGTATCGCTGGGTAATCACATTAGCAGCTTGTTGCAGCGTCAACCCTTGAATTGAGACGCTGCGAATGATTGGCAAATTGAGCGTCCCGTCAACTAACACTTGATATTCTCTGCTGAATTCAGGGACGCCGAATATCTCTAAAGCAATGCGATCGCCCGATCCTAAAGTATAAGCTGCTTCTTGTGTCAGCGAACCAGAATTTCCGCTCCCCGGCAAACTCGAACCCGGAGGTGGTGGCGGCGGTACTCTCGGCCTGTTTGGGTTAGGAGTGCCTGCAGGAGTTCTGACGGCAGGCAACTGAGCTATACTGGGCAGCGAACTCAATAGCACCAGGAGTGCTGACAAACTCAGACTTGTAGCGGTTTGAATGGTATGTTTCATCTTTCTTTCCTGGTGGCAGCCTGCCATTGAACAAGAGCAATTTAGCTAGTGGATTTTAGTTTATTTTCCCTGCTGTCCAGTGTAGCCTCGCTTCGCTCCAAAATCCACAGGTGCAAGCATAAAAATTGTGCGATCGCACTTAACTATTTTGCCCCTTTTTTGTAAAGAAAGTGTAAAGCCCGCCAACTGTTTTCAGGATTAGGTTCTCGTTTGAGCAAAATTCTTCATATAGCAATCCTCGCATCATTTGTGTAATTCTTGTAGGGGCAAAACCCACGCCCGGTTGCCCTCATGAGGCCGGGGTAGGCAAACAAAGGCACTAACCCTACATCTTTGTACGACTCTTGCAAGGATTGCTATACATAACTCGCGATACAAATCAACCCGCCACAGAAAGGAGATAGGAAAAAACCGCCCTGATTTGAGGTATAATGTTAAATAATTCTCTCTGCAGGACAAAGGCAAGTGTCACTAAAATTGGATAAAGTAATTCCCTGGGGACGCTGTTTGGATGAATACATAGGGATGTTTAGCTTGACATCAAGTGACCTCAAACTAGCAATTCTTGATTGTGCGGGCGGCCCTGCGAGTTTCAATGCCGAAATGACTCGCCAAGGTAAAAAGGTAATTTCTTGCGATCCAGTTTATCAGTTTACTGCGGTGGAAATTGGCGATCGCATCCAAGAAACATATCAAACTGTGATTGATGCTGTTAAAGCCAATGTAGACGGCTACCTGTGGAACAATTTTGAATCCCCGTACCAGCTAGGCGAAGTGCGAATGAAAGCGATGCAGGAATTTTTAGAAGATTTTCCATCTGGCTTGCAGCAAGGCCGCTACATTAATGCTGAGTTGCCAGTTTTGCCTTTCGAGAACGGTCAATTCGATTTAGCTTTGTGCAGCCATTTCTTATTTGCTTATTCTCACCTACTTTCCGAAGAATTTCATCGGTCAGCAATTACAGAAATGTGTCGGGTTGCGAAAGAAGTCCGGGTATTCCCTCTATTGCAGAGTTTTAGCGGGGAGGAATCCGATCACTTAAATCCGATTCTCACAGAATTGAAAAAGAGAAGTTTTAGTGTAGAAATTAAAGAGGCTCCTTATGAGTTTCAAAAAGGTGGGAATAAGATGCTGCGAGTTAGGGGGCGAATGTAATTCGCGGCTGCGGAGGGCATGGCAATTTGCGATCGCTTATTTCAAAAAAATTAGATAAGCTAAGCATAAGGTCATGCCTCATCTTGGGGTTCGCCAATCGCACGCTGGACTGCATGGCGAATGTGGATAATCCTCACCGTTGGTATGGGTTGATCGTCAAAAATAGTGAAGAGTATGCGATACGTGGTTTTACCACTTCCATACAGAAGCTGGCGAATCTCTTGGCTGAAAAACGCGTTTTCACGGGCTAAAACACAACGACGCGGCATTTCTTTAAGTGAGGAAATCGCTTTAATCAAACCCTGATACCATGCTTGAGCGCGTTCGGGAGTCGTGAATTGGGAAAAGTTCAGAAACGCTGCATCAGCTTCAGATTGAGCTGTACTGGAAAAGTCAATGCGATACATTATGCTTCCAAAGAAAGTCCGTATTTCTGGTTTTGTCTATCGACAAACTCTTCCAGAGTAGAAAAATGACCCCGATCGAAGTCATCAAGTCCGCGTTGAATCCCTTCTAATGCCTCGAAGAAATCGCTTTCATCCAAGCTAAGTCCGAACGCGATAACAGCTAGGGTAACACTGGTTATATCTTGTCCTGTACTTTCGGCCCGTTGGCGCAGCAGTGCTTCGATTTGGGGGGGTAAGGTGAGTGTAAGAGTCATAAAAGTTATGATGAATGGTTAACTTTATTTTCTAACTTTATTTTGGCATAGGTAGCCAAAACGATCGCTTCCTAGACTATCTGCCCATTGCTTAACCAGATCGTGCTCTTCGGCCCGTCTTGTTTTTCTGGTAATCTTGCAAGGCTGCGAGACTCTTGGCGATCGTTTCTTCTTCGCTGAGGGGTTGAAACTCATTTGCTGTGTTAATTTCTCCCCACTGATATCCCTCCGTTTCCTCGGCAATTTCTGCGATTAGGCGTTCAAAATCGCTGAGATTACCGTTGGAGTGATTCAGCCATGAAAGCACGATCGCCTTAACCGAATCGCTGGGCATGGCTTGAATTTGGGCGTGGAGTTGCTTTATAGATTGAGCCATTGGACAATAGAGAGTGACTGATTTAATTTTAGCGCAGTGTCAAATAGTTGTGGAACTATAACGCACAGTTTCAGCATATTTTTGATAATTTTTAAATCCATGTTAGAGTGGATGCTTGAAAAAACTGCCGCACGGATAGAGGGACGAGCTTATTTCTCAGACACTACGTTTTCTTTAGTAATTCAAATCAAAAACCGCAGAGCTTCATTCACTGCTTCTGAATCGGGAAACATCTCTGCAACATCTGGTTCTAAACGAATATTTACACCGCCAAAGGTCTTTCGTCCAGCTCCCACCCTTCTTACACGCAACTTCCTCAAATCATACTCCGATCGCAGTTCATCGTTCATCCCTGTTTTATTCTTATTCATAAACTTCAATATCTTTGATAGACAGCATATTCCATGTATATGTTGTACACATAATCTTCTCGTCAGTAAAATTCGTCGCTCTCAAAAATCTGCAAGTTATATCTAAGATATCGCAGCGACGCACCCTATGGATTAACTTGTTTTCATCCCACTCTAATTTCATAAATATCCTAAATCAGCATCTTTGATATAATATTACACCTAGAAGCAAAACTCAAACCAACTCATGCCACAAACAGTCTGGATCGCACGACACGGAAACCGCATCGACTTCGTTAACCCCGACTGGTTTCTCACCGCAGAACACCGTTACGATCCCCACCTTTCCGAAGACGGTCACATTCAAGCCAAACAACTCGCCAATCGCCTCAAAGGTGAAGGAATTTCTCATATTTTTGCTTCCCCTTTTCTGCGAACTGTCCAAACAGCAAATCACGCGGCCGAAGCTCTCGATTTGTCAATTAAACTAGAGTGGGGACTGTGCGAATGGCTGAATCCTGAATGGATGACAGAAATGCCGGAAACTGAGTCCGTCGAAGCTTTGTGCAGGCGTTTTCCCAGGATTGATGCTTCCTACAAAGGCGGTATTGCTAATTATCCCGAAACTGGGGAAGCTTGTCTCAAAAGGGCGGGAGAAACTGCTAAACGCCTCGCGGCTGAGTTTCCCGAAGATATGTTATTGGTAGGTCACGGTGCGTCGGTTTTAGGAACTGCGATCGGGCTGGCTGGCTGTGCTGAAACGGAAATTAATGCTTCTTTGTGCTGTTTGGTGAAAGTGGTGCGGGGTGAGGGAGAATGGTCGATCGCACTTAATGGCGATACTTCTCACCTGACTGACTCTGAAACCGTGATCCGGTTTAATTAAAGTTGAGATTCGTGCCAAAAATCGCATTTTATGCTATGTGTGTAAGGTGCGCTGCAGAAAAGCACCCTACGTTAATCTGAATTAGTCTAAATCTGGGTGTTATTGTTTAATCTCGATCGCACATTTTAAATCGAAAATCTTAAATCGGTATGGCTGGACACAGTAAGTGGGCGAATATTAAACGCCAAAAAGCGAGAGTTGATGCCGTTAAAGGCAAGGTTTTTGCTAGAATATCTCGCGAAATTATTGTCGCGGCCCGCAGCGGAGTTCCCGATCCCGCTGGCAATTTTCAACTGCGGACGGCTATTGAAAAAGCCAAGGCGGCTGATATTCCTAATGAAAACATAGAAAGGGCGATCGCCAAAGGTGCCGGCTTGGCGGGGGGAAGTTCGGAATTAGAAGCTATTCGCTACGAAGGTTACGGCGTTGGCGGGGTTGCTATTCTGATTGAAGCGCTGACAGACAATCGCAACCGCACAGCGGCTGACTTGCGAGAAGCTTTTACTAAAAATGGCGGCAACCTGGGCGAAACTGGTTGTGTGGGCTGGATGTTTGACAACAAAGGAGTTTGTACTGTACGCGGCCCGATTGATGAGGAACAATTGTTTGAAGCGTCGCTAGAGGCGGCTGCGGAATCTTATGATTTGATATTAATTGATGAGGATACTGAAGGTGCAGAGGTATTTACAAGCGTGGCTAATTTGGAACAGTTGGCTGATGTTTTGAAACAAAAAAGTTTTGCAGTTTTGCAGTCGGAAAATCGCTGGATTCCCAGCAATACAGTGGAAATAGACACTCCTGAAAAAGCTCGATCGCTCCTTAAGTTAATGGATGCACTGGAAGATTTGGACGACGTGCAAAGCGTGACGGCTAATTTTGAAATGACCGATGAATTGATGTCTTCGAGTATGGTTTAATGGTTGAAAGATGAGGGATCGGGAGCGTCCTGCTGGCACTGCAAAAAAAGACGAAAACTCGCCAGCGGGACGATCGCGCTACACTATTACCATGAAAGGAATCCCCATCTCTAGGCGAGTGGGGAGTGTCAATCCAACGCATTGCTCAAAAAGCTACATTAAAAATCTCAACCCACAGTAAAGCCATGCTAGATAACAACGAAAGCACAAGAGACAGCACCCACTCAGAAGAAGTTATCTCAGCAACCGAAGTATCAGAAACCAAGGATCGATCCGAATCGGAGGTGCAGGCTGAACCAGGGGATAAATCCAATTGGTTTGGTTCCGTTTTCGGAGCCGTCTCTGCAACGGCGAGTGCGGTAGGGAATGCGGTAGGCAATGCCGGAAGTGCAATTGTTAATACCGCGAGTGCGGTAGGCAATGCAGCAGGCAGTGCTGGAGATGCGATTGTTGTTAATACCGCGAGTGCGGTAGGCAATGCCGGAAGTGCGATTATTAATACCGCGAGTGCGGTAGGCAATGCAGCAGGCAGTGCAGGAGGTGCGATTGTTGTTAATACCGCGAGTGCGGTAGGGAATGCCGGAAGTGCGATTGTTAATACCGCGAGTGCGGTAGGTAATGCGGTAGGTAATGCCGGAAGTGCGATTGTTAATACGGCTAGTGCGGTGGGGAATGCAGCAAGCAGTGCTGGAGGTGAGATTGTTGTTAATACCGCGAGTGCGGTAGGGAATGCGGTAGGGAATGCCGGAAGTGCAGCACTCCAATTTCCCAATTTTTTTGGTTCAGCCCTCGGTTCGATTTCTCAGAGTCCTATCCTAAAAAAACTGACTGAAAATTTCAAAATCGACTGGTTAGTTAATGCGATCAATAAAGTTGATGTTGTGACTGCCGAGGCGCAAGTTCGAGAGTTGCAGCGCCAATATCCTCACGAGAAACCTCAAGAAATCGCACATCGCTTAATGGTGGAAAAAGCCTTGCTAGCTGCAGGAAGTGGCTTGGTTAGCAGTTTAGTTCCGGGCGCAGCTTTGGCATTGGCTGGCATGGATTTAGCGGCAATGACGGTGTTATCCGCCGAGTTGGTTTATCAAATAGCTGCCGCCTATGGAAAGGATTTGCAATCGAGCGATCGCCAAAAAGAAGTTGTAGCTATTTTCGGTTTATCCTTGGGGAGCAATTTAGCGATCGAAGCTGGAGTTACGCTTGTCAGCAATATTCCCTTGGCGGGTGCGGTAATTAATGCTAGCGCCAGTGCGACAATGATTTACGCGCTGGGATACGGTGCTTGTCGGTTTTATGAAGCCGATATCGATTCCTCGAAAATCGAAACCAAGCTCGAAGATTTACAAGAGGTATTGCAAGCGGAAAGTGAGCAATATTTAGAGACAGCGATCGCACAAGAAACGGTGATGGATTGGATTTTGGTGTATGTCGTCTATACCACCCAAAAATTTACCCGATGGGATGAGTTATTACCCCAATTACAAGCGGCGAATTTAAATCCCAAGTCTTTAGCTGAGATTGAAGCTGTGAAAAATAAGTCTAAATTGCCTCCCAAGTTGGATATTTTACTCGCACAACTCGAACTCGACTTTGCCGAACCACTTTTAAAGCGATGCACTGAGATGATCGAGGCTGACGGTGAAATTAATGAACAAGAGGGGAAAATTTTGCTGACAATTCAACGGGCTGTTTTGAGCAAAAGAAAGCAAGCTCAAAAGCAAGCCTAGCCAACTTCGATCGAGGATGGGGTATCGGAAGCCACTGAAGCACAAACTGAAGTCTAAGCTAGATCGCAAACTACTCCGTGCGTTCACGCCCGGAAATGTCAAATCCAATGCTCATAAACTGGCTCAAGCGAATGGGGTAAAACTCTGGGACGATAACAGTTAATTGATTTAGTGATTCGAGCTAAAAAATAAGGGATCTATGAACCAAGAATCCCAGTCTATGAAAGAGTGGGGAGTATCATTTGAAACAAAAAACTTTTGCTGTTGTGCAGTCGGAAACTCGCTGGATTCCCAGCAATACAGTGGAAATAGACACTCCTGAAAAAGCTCGATCGCTCTTGAAGTTAATGGATGCACTGGAAGATTTGGACGACGTGCAAAGCGTGACGGCGAATTTTGAAATGACAGATGAATTGATGTCTTTGAGTATGGTGTAACGCTCTAAATCACCAGATTTTTGCCATCCGCAAGACAAATCCCGGTAACTCTGGATCTGCGCTGACTGTTTCAGGATTATCTAAGATTTCAGGTTCGCGATTGGGACGGTAGATGTAGACTTTTCTGTTTTTGCGATCGAGCAAAAAGCCGAGCGATACACCGTTCTCAATATATTCTTGCATCTTGTTTTGCAATCCCTTGAGAGTGTCACTAGCAGACCGCAATTCAATCACAAAGTCTGGACAAATCGGTGCGAATGAGGCTTTTTGTTCTTCAGTTAAGGCATTCCAGCGCTCTAGTTTAATCCATGAGGCATCGGGGGAGCGGGTTGCTCCATTCGGCAAGGTAAAGCCTGCACTGGAGTCAAACGTTTCACCTGTGCCATCTTGTTCTGCCCAGTTCCCCAATTGTAGGGCAATCTTGAAGTTGCGGTTCCCTGTATCTGAAAAGGCTGGTGACATAATGATAACTTCCCCACTGGCAGTACGCTCAATTCTCAAATCGCGATTAACTATACAGAATTCATAGAACTGTTCAACAGTCATCGATTGGATCGCAGGGAAATTGACCGTCAGTGGGACGCTTTCGGTTTGAATTAGCAGCGTCGTCATGGTTTTTCCTCGGTTGGTGCAGGGGTGATAGAATACCTTGAGCTTACACTATTTTAGCTTGGCGATTGAAAGTCTTAGTCGATCGCGGACTCGGAGGCTTGTATCCGTTTTTGGGCTGAGTTAATAATCTTTTTTCCCAGTCAGTAAATAAGTAACCATGTATCCCTTGCCCTTGATTTGAATGGCGCCGCGCTTCTGAAAAGTATATTTATCTTTTAATCTCTCGTAGGTTTCGGCGGTGACTTGAATGCAGCCGGTAATCCCGTGGGATTCCATGCGCGAAGCAATATTTACTGTGTCGCCCCAGAGGTCGTAAATAAACTTTTTTAAGCCGATCACGCCGGCAACGACAGGCCCACTGCTAATCCCGATCCGAATGCTGAAAGGTTCCGAATGTTCTAAACTGAGGAGCCTAATTTCGTGTAGCATATCGATCGCCATGTTCGCAACCGCCTCGGCATGATCCTCTCTGGCCGTAGGCAAACCGCCGACAACCATGTAAGCGTCACCAATAGTCTTAATTTTCTCCAAACCGTGGCGATCGGCCAAGTGGTCAAAAGCCGAAAAAATATCGTTGAGCACTTCCACCACCGCCGTCGCTGAAATTCTCGACGAAAGCTCTGTAAACCCCACAATGTCGGCAAACATCACAGTTACTTCCGCAAAACTTTCTGCGATATTGTGTTCATTATCCTTCAAACGCAGGGCGATCGCTGCGGGCAAAACGTTCAGCAGCAGTTGCTCGGATTTAGCTTGTTCGAGTTCCAACTGTAGGTAAGCAGCCTGCAACTGTTCGGCTTGGCGAATTCTTTCTCCGGCTAGTTTTTCGATTTGGGCGGTGCGACTCAAAGATGTCAGCATATATGTCACCGGAATCAGAGTCCACAGCATCCCCATCGTCAGAGTTCCCCAAGAGCGCCAGTGCTTGCGAAGCCTGCGAATTTCCGGTGTTGCCGACACGTACATAGACCACTGGCGGCCACTAATTTTCAGCCGCCTTCTGCAAGCTGTATAGTTCGGGCCTGGATTGTCAAGAATCGGGCAGTTTTGCATCAGGGCTCGGTCAGCAGGGGCTGATGCTGGAAGCACTTGTTGGCTCGCGGATTGGAACTGCACCGCAAATTGCTGAATTGGCCTCTCTGCAGGGAGATTTTTGAGAACCGGGTTTGCCCTTTGCGGTAACAGTGGCGCTGCTTCTTGCTTGTCTGGAGCCTCGCTAACGAGATAAATATTGAGGTAGTCGGTATTGCGTCCTTTTAAAGAGGTTTGGAAAATATCTTTGCCTCGAAATACGCCCAGAACAAATCCTTGTAGCAGTTGGCGACGGGATTCCAGGGTAGTCGGGTTACTGCTGTTTTCGTAAATCGGAACTATTGCC
Source organism: Microcoleus sp. B9-D4 (assembly GCF_036705105.1). NCBI lineage: Bacteria > Bacillati > Cyanobacteriota > Cyanophyceae > Oscillatoriales > Microcoleaceae > Microcoleus > Microcoleus sp. B9-D4. The sequence continues at coordinate 59,834 of NZ_JAUBTS010000020.1, read as the reverse complement.
AAAAGACCCTGTTCCGGGGAATTGCCCTGAGTTAAGCCGATGTAGTTGGTGACAATCATTTCTCCAGTATCGCGCCCTCGATCGAGCGCGGCGCGGATTTCTGGGTGGGAGGCGAGGTCAAAGCCTAATACTGTCTCGTTTCCGGCTGGTGGTTCGACGTAGAAAGCCGGGAAGTATTCGGAACGCTGGAGGGCCTTGCGGAGTTCTCCTCGCGGGCCGCGCTCTGTAATCTCGAAGCTGGGATCTGTTTCGGTTCTAGCTTTGGTTTCGTAGTTGCGCCGCTCGTCCTGGGGGACGCGGGGGGCCCAAGCCAGGAGTTGCAGGCTGGGGTGGACGGATAGGGGACGGGCGACAAACCGGGCAAAAGAGGAACGCTCGACGGCGCTGAAGGCTTTCATGTAGTCGCTGAGGGCCAGAACAGTATCTAAGTCGGAGTTTAGCTGGCGTTCGATGCCGATCGAAATATCGTCAATGCGGCGGTGCATTTCGTAGTCGCGGCGCTTGTCTTCCCAGTCCCAAACCAAGGCGAATGTCAAAACCGACAGTCCGACACCCAAAGCCAGCGTCAACCCGGCTGGAATGTAGCGAGACCAGGATAAAGGTAGTTTTTTCAGCATATTTGCCTAGCGAATAAGGGCAGCAGATTAGCACACCGCTGAGTGCGATTTGTTCCGGCCTCTGAGTGCGGTTAATTCCAAACCCTGATAACTCAAGTACCGACGGCAATTTGGAATTAAAAGTTAGATATTTAAACTTTTAGATTAATGGACGATCGCTCAGCAGGGGATTTCAATCCAGAATTCCGCTCCCTGTCCGGGCGCTGAGATGCACCGCAGGCTTCCCTTATGTTTTTCTACCACAATCTGATGGCTGATGGATAATCCTAAGCCGGTTCCAGCCCCTACGGGCTTGGTGGTGAAGAACGGGTCAAATAGCCGCTTGCGAACCTCTTCGCTCATTCCCGGCCCACTGTCGGCGATGCAAATTACAATGCGATCGCAATCACTGAGCTGGGTTTTACTGTGGCTTTTCAACCCAGCTTTTTTCATGAGGGTGCGAATCACGATCGTCCGAGGTTCCTGTTGGTTTTCTAGAGCGTCGATCGCATTGCTGATAATATTTAGAAATACCTGGTTTAACTGCCCCGCACAACAGTGTATTTTCGATATTTTTCCGTATTCTTTAATAATTTCAATCCCGCTTTTTATACTTTCATGATGCAATCTGTGCTGCAAAATTAACAGTGTACTGTCAATTCCTTCATGAACGTCTACCAACTTCATTTCTGATTCATCCAGTCGCGAAAAGTTCCGCAGCGACAACACAATATTACTGATTCTTTCTACTCCTACTCTCATGGAATTTAGCATTTTTGGCAAGTCTTCCTTCAGAAAATCCAACTCTAACTCCTTAACTTTTTCAGCAATCTGAGGTACTGGGGACGGATAGCATTCCTGGTAGAGACTTAACAGTTCAATTAAATCGTGAAAATAGTTGTAAGTATGAGAAATATTGCCGTTAATAAAAGTTGCCGGATTGTTGATTTCGTGGGCAATCCCAGCCACCATCTGACCGAGACTCGACATCTTTTCGGATTGAACTAATTGGATTTGAGCGTTTTGTAGCTGTTCGTAGGCTTCTTGCAATTGGGCGGCTTGTTTTCTTAATTGAGATTCGGAAGCTTGGAGTGCGGCGGCGGAAATTTTGCGGTTCGTGATATTTTCAATCATCCCTAAGTTGTAAATAGGTTTTCCTTCGCCGTCTCGAATCAAAGTAGCTGTCACGTTTACCCAAACAATTTTACCTGTGGCGGCAATCTGGCGGAGTTCGATTTGATAGTGAGTAATTTCTCCCCGCTTCAGAGAATCAGCAACTTGGAGATTTTTTGGAGAATCTTCGGGATGCCCAAGTTCAATAAATGTTTTGCCGAGCAATTCTGCTGCACTATATCCCAGCATTTCGCAGTAAGTTTTATTGACTCTCACTAACTTGTTATCATCTAAATTAGCTAAGTAGATAGCGATGGGTGCATCTTCAAAAATTGTGCGAAATAGTTCCTCGCTGGCCCGGACTTTAGCTGCTAGAGAAAGCCTATCGGTGATGTCTTCAAACGTAGACAAAATGCCGACAACATTGCCGGAATTGTCGTGTAAAGGTATTTTATTTGTATCCAGACAGCACTGGGTGCCGTCGGCTTGCATTTTGGATTCTATGATGTGATATTCTGGGGTGTTGGTTGCCATGATGCGGCGGTCGCCGGCTCGAAACAATTCTGTTTCTTCCGGCTTCCAGGGCATATCGAAGTCGGTGAGACCGGCGATTTCACTGGGATGATTGAAACCTGCGACTTTGGCAAAGTTTTTGTTGCCTCCCAAGTAAACTAAATCTCGATCTTTCCAGGCGATTAACTGAGGGATGTTATTGATTACCAACCACAGCATTTTTTGCGATGTTTCCAAGGCTTCCGTGCGTTCTAGGACGCGGTTTTCAAGTTCTTGATTGGCTTGTTGCAGGGCGATTTTTGACTCGCTGAGGGCGATTTCTGCTAGCTTGCGATCGCTGATGTCGATTGTCACCCCTTCCCACAGTATATCGCCCCCAGGCTGCGCTTCGGGGCGGGCAATGCCCCGAATCCATTTCACTTTTCCCGATCCGGTTATGATCCGCCCTTCATATATCCAAGGTTTGAGAGTTTCGCCGGAAATTGCGATTGATTCTAACAGATTTTTTTGGTCTTCTGGATGAACCCTTGCCCAAATTAAATCGGAGTTTTGTTGAACTTTTTCTGGTTCTAATTCGTAGAGTTCCCAACAGCCGGAACTCACATAAATGAATTCATTTGAACCGTCGGGATGCAGCAAGTATTGATAAATCATTCCCGGCACATTGGCGGCCATTTTTTGGAATCTGGCTTCGCTTTGGATCAGTGCTGATTCTGCAAGTTTGCGATCGCTAATGTCAATCAACACGCCGTCCCAAATAATGTTATCTTTTTCGCCCTGTTCTGGCCGGGAAGCCCCGCTAACCCACTTAATCCGATCGCCCGGAAAAACAAATCTGCCTTCCCACCGCCAAGGCTCTAAAGTTTTAGCTGAGATAGCAACAGATTCCTGGAAGCTTGGCGCATCGTCTGGATGAATCATTTCGATCGCGGGAATAGCTGAGTTTTGGAGTACAAGAGGTTCTAATTCCCAGAGCTCGCGGCAGCCGGAACTGACGTAGGGGAATGACATAGTGCCGTCTGCTGCTAACTGAAATTGATAAATCATTCCCGGAACGTTGGCAGCTAGTTTTTGAAACCTCGCTTCGCTTTGCCGTAGTGCTGTTTCTGCTTCTACGCGATCGGTAATATCGTAAAATGCCGATAAAATTGCGGCTTCGCCATTAAAATTAATCGCTCGCATCGACATTTTTACCCAAAAAAAACTGCCATTTGCTTTCTTGAGGCAGATTTCTTCGCGGTCGCTAAAGCCATTTTGTTGGACTAATTCTAGCAATTGAATGTGGTCGTTGATATTGGCATAAATTTCAATTTTTTTGCCAAAAATTAGTTCTTCGTTCCTCAAACCTAAAGTTTCACCAAGAGCAGGATTTGCATATAAAATAACGCTGTCTTCTAGGCGCGTAATTAACAGGGGAACGGGAGTTGTACTGGCGATCACGCGCAATCTTTCTTCGCTTTCTTCCCTGGCAGTTTCGGCTGCTACTCTTTTGCTAATATCATTCTGAACTCCGATAAAATGAGTTAATTTTCCCTCATTGTCTAAGATGGGGGAAACCATTAATTCGTTCCAAAAAGGAGTTTTGTCTTTGCGATAATTTTTGAGCACTACCTGAATTTCCGTTCCCGCTTCCAAGCTGCGGCGGAGTTTATTTAATTCGGCATGATCGGTATCGGGGCCCTGCAAAAACCTGCAGTTGCGTCCAATAACTTCTTCGGCACTATAACCGGTCAGTTTCTCAAAAGCAGGATTGCAGTAGATAATAGGTATGTCAGGCTTGCGAGCATCCGCGATGAGGATGCTGTTGCTCGACGCTGCGATCGCCCGATCTAGGAGAGACAGGTTGAAAGAGTCTGTTGTCATCTGTAGCAATATTCACGCTCCTGCGGAGCGGACAGAAGAATAAAAAATTATACACACCTTAAGCTATTCTTATTCTATAATCTTATTTTTAATTTAGCTTTGTGAACAAAGTCAGCCGCCCAAAAAAGTCGGCGATGGAGACGACTAATACCATTTTAGATGTTAGATTTGGGATTGGCAATGACTGATTCCATCATGGTTTGGATGATGGGTCTACAGTTGCCTTCTTTTGGGAAATTAGTATCACCGAAGGCATTAGGCACTTATCCAGAAAACAGAAGGTAAAAATACCGAATGCCCAAAGAAAATAGAAGGTGAAAATACTGAGATTTTTAACTTTTTTTCTTCTCCTCCTTCCATCCGGTTCATCAACCCTTTTAAATTGACAAGCTAATGCAAGAACCCTGAGCAGTTTTGCTTACTTCAATCCTGGCTTGAAAAGCTTCTTTCAGGTGGGGCATATGGGTAACGGTGAGGATGCAGGCGAAGTCGGAGGCGATCGCATTAATTGCAGCAATCAGCCGATCGCACCCTTCAGCATCCTGAGTCCCGAACCCCTCATCAATAATCAACATTTGCAAAGCCGTGCCCGCCCGCTGAGACAGCAGTCTCGCCAGCGCCAGCCGAATCGCAAAATTAATCCGAAAAGCTTCACCGCCAGAGTAAGTTTCATAGGCGCGAGTCCCGCGAGCATCAGCAATTAAAATGTCTAAAGTGTCAATCAACTTAGTTGCTTTTTTAGAAGCAGCAGCCCGCTGAGTAATAAATTGAACGTGCAATTGATTGGCGCTCAATCTGGACAATATCTGATTGGTTTCAGCTTCTAGTTGAGGCAAAACATTTTCAATCATTAAAGCTTGAATACCGTTTTTACCAAAGGCTTGACCCAACTCTTGATAAACTCGCTGCTGGCGTTTTGCAACTTGCATTTGCTCTTTTTGAGCTACTAGCTGAACTTGCAGATTTTCCAGATTTTGCTGCTGCTGCTGGAGGCGTCCAAGACTTCCCAAATGTTGGTCTAGCTGCTGGCGGCGGCGACTGATTTGCTGTTCGATCGCACTTATGCGCGCTGTGGGATCGGGATGTTCTTGCAACTGCTGGTTCATCGCGGAAGTTTGAGCGCTGACAGCTTGCAAATCTCGATCGCGCACAGCGATAGAATTTGCTATTTCATTAACCCGCTGCTGCACTTGCGGGTACTGCACAGTTGCCGATCGCAATTTTTCGGCGCGGGCGATCCAAAACTGCGATCGGCGCATTTCGCTCCGCACGTGTTCGTGCTGTTCCAAATTATAGCCAATTTCCGCAATGTATCTATCTAAAGACAGAATTTGCTGCTGTATTTCCGAGCTATTTTTTTGCTGTTCTAACTGTTGCTGTACGGTGGCTAATTGAGTTTGCAAATCCGGGCGGCGGGCATTAATTTTATTCAGTTTCTGCTGAGCATCTTTGATTTGAGCTTGCTTAATTTCCGCCCACCGCAAGCGCTTTTCATCGCTGCGGGCGAGGGAGTGGCTGCGATCGCTATAATTGAGCTGTTGCAGTTGCTGTTCGATTTGCTGGAGTTCGCGCAAATCATCGGCTGCATACTCGCCGGTGCGTAGCAACCGCTCTATTTCTGCCGCGTCTTGACGCATACTTTGCAGTCGGTTTTCGTCTTGACTCAGGCTATCTAATTGTGCTTGTAAATGGCTGCGGCGTTCCCGCAATTCTTGGTAGGGCGCTAATTCCTCTTCTAGTTCGCGGTATTCATGTCTGAGAACTTGAATTTCGCGCTCGGAGACGGCCAACTGTTCGCGCACAACCCACAGTTGGTTCCAGATTTCCTGCTGTTGGGTGTGGTGTTTTGTGACTACCAAATTCCAGTAGTGTTCGTCTAAAGGTCGATCGCACAAAGGACAATTGCCAAAATTTGTATCTCGCACCATTAAATGCGAATTCGATGGCTCGTTTTCGGCAAAATTCGAGGCTTTACCTTCGCCTGCGGTTTTTTCTCCTTCATGTTTCCGCAGCAGTTGCAGTTTTTGGTCGATCTCGGCGAGTCTGGTTTGATAGTCGCGGCTTTTGGCTTGCAGGTTTCCTAGAAAGTCGTGCCTTTCTTGACCTTTTTCGCGCACTCGCTGCTGATAAACTCGCTTGTTTTCCAACTGCAAAATTTGATTGGCGATGGCCGAGATTTCCTGCTGTAATTGCGGCTGTCGCTGCTGCTGCTGAACTTGCACCTGTCGGTTGATTTCGTCTAAGCGGGCGGTTAAACCGGCGCGGGCGCGATCGAGCTTTTGTTGCTTTTGCTGCTGCTGTTGTAGCAGCGGCGAAACTTGCAGTTGCAGTTGCTCTAGTTCGTTGAGGCGCGATCGAACTGCTTGCAACTGTGCGAGTCCTTTATCAACCTCCGGCTGCTGTTTGAGAATCTCCAGAACATCTTTTTCATCTTGTTCTAAAACCTCTAATTGAGCTTGCAATTGCTGAATTTTGCTTTGCAAAAAGCTCAGTTCTTGCCGTTGCTGTTCTTGCAATTGTTGGCGCTGACTTTGGGCTTGTTGGTTAACCTTGAATTTACCAGCCAGAGTTTCTTCTGTCGCTTGCAAGCTGTGGAAATACGCGATGCCTGCTGTTATTTCATTTTCTTGCGCTAGGAGGGCTTGTAGCTCATTTTGCTGCTGTTTTGCTGCGCTGAGTTCTTGCTGCAAGCGGCGGCATTCTTGAGTGATATTGTAGTGCTGTTGCTGGTGGCCGGCGAGGAGTTTTTGCCAAGTTTGGCGGTTGTGGTGCTGGAGTTGCAGTTGCTGTAACTCGGTTGTGTCGGCTTGCTGCTGCTGCTGAAGCAAATCGGTTGCTTGCTGCAATTGAGTTTGTTCGGCGGCGAGCGTCTCTTTTTGTTGCAGTTGCTCTTGTACGGTTAGCAAACTCTGTTTGAGTACATCGACTTGAGCTTTAAATTGTTTGGACGTATCTTTGGCTTGGTCGGATAAAGTGTCGTAGGAGTCGAGTTTGAGTAGGTTGGCTAAAACTTGCTTGCGTTCGATCGGCTTTTTGAGCATAAATTCATCAGCTCGCCCCTGCCGCAAATATGCCGAATTGATGAAAGTATCGTAGTCTAGTTTGATGTGTTCGAGGATTTTTTGCTGAGTTGTTCTCAGACCTTTGTCTGTGAGCGTGCGAAAATTCACCCCCCCCGACCCCCCCTTACTAAGGGGGGGAGAAGAATTTACTTCTTCGGGTTCCTCTTTACCAAGGGAAGAATTCACTTCTTGTGGCCCCCCCTTACCAAGGGAAGAATTCACTTCTTGTGGCCCCCCCTTACCAAGGGGGGGGAAGGGGGGGTTTGTTGCTACTTGAAATTCCAAACTTCCCGATTGTCCGCGTCGGCGGTTGCGAATCACGCGATAGATTTGGCCGCCGGTGGAGAAAGTGAAATCAACGCGCACATCAATTTCGCCGATATGGATGATATCGTCTTCCGTATCGCTGCGACAACAGCCCCAAAGTGCCCAGGATATGGCTTCTAAGAGGGAGGATTTGCCAGCACCGTTAGGCCCGCAAATGCAAGCGGTGTGCAAGCCGCGAAAGTCTAAAGCAGCATCTCGATAGCTGAGAAAATTTTTGAGTGTAAGTTGTATAGGAATCATTTAGGCCGCCGCGCCGTACAATCTATTTATAAATAACACTATTTGTACGCTGTTGCCTAGTTATTCAATCTAGATCCAGAACAATTGTCAGTGCTTCTGTAATTTCTTCCATAATTGTCTCGGACAGGGTTCCGAGTTGTCGGACAAATCTTTGTTGAGAAACGGAACGGACTTGAAAAGCGTCGGCGGCGGAGAGTTTGGCCAAGCCATTTTCTGATGTCGGTTCGAGCTGCACCATCCAATCAAGCGGGGAAAAAAGATCGTTCCATGCTGTAATTGGAACAATTACTTTGAGGCGCAAATTTCCCACTTCATCATCGCTGACAACCACAACAGGTCTAGTTTTGCCGATTTCATCTCCCACCGTTGGATCTAGTCTGACAAGCCAAATTTCGCCCTTACGCATTAGTTTCTACCCCTGCGCTCAGGTATTCTTCCTCTGAATCGAAATACGGTTCACTGTCGGGCGACCACAAATCGTGCAGCGGCCCTCCTGGTTCATACAAAGGAACTGCTGCTTCTGCTGCGGCTCTGAGTCTCCGCTTTCTATCAGCTTTGCGCTGGGCTTTTTCTTCTATTTCTTCGCGCATCATCCGCGAAGCTGTTTCGATGATTTCTAGGCGTTCTTCTGCTGTCAGATTTTTGAGTGCAGCTAAGATTTCTGTTTTGGTCACGGTTTTTTCGGGTGGTTGGTGAGAAAGTACGATCGATCCGGGAGCATCCCGATACTCGGCTACAAACGAGATTTGTGCTGTTTTTACTGTACGGGTTTGCGACCTTACGGGTAATTGTTGGGATTTTCAACTATCAAACCCTCACTTGTTGCTGCTGCATTCAGCTCCCCGTCAGCAGATACAAAAGTCATCGCAGGCAAACTGTTAGCTATGCAAAGGTTATTTATGCCACAGCCTGTTGCTAGCTGCACAGCATCATAGCCTCGCAATCCGTAGGTTTCAGCTAATGCCATTGCAGAGTTAATAATGCTTTCGGTGAATTCTACAACCTGATACTCAGATTGTAGGTCACTCCTGAACTGATTGCACGCTGCTGTAGCATCTGTCGCATTGATACTTCTGCCGCGCGACCTTCTGGTAATTGCAGCAACAATTTCAACACTTGTAATAGCAGCAATCAATATATCGTTGTTAAGTGCAGGATCGCACAAACTCAAAACCCATGCCGAACCTATTTCATTAATGTAGCGTTTGACCAGCGCACTGCTATCTACAAAATAAATTGTCATCTAGCGGCGTTCCTCAATAATTGTCTCAGAAACAGGCTTGCCCTCTACCTGAATTAGTCGCCGTTCTGTTTGCTGACTCCCAGAAGAATGCTTGATTTTTTTTACTAAACCAGAAGTTAACAGCGCTTGGTGCAATTTTGTCCGTTGAGAAGTTTGTTCTTTCTGGGCCAGATATATCCCTATAGCGCGCTCTAGTTGCTGTAGTTCTAGCAGTTCCAGAGTGTCAAGCTGATTGAGGATTTTGTTGAAGATTCCCTGCGGCATAGGATTCTACTTTTTACGCTTGGCTAGTCTGTCTATTATACAACTATCAGACTTGCACACTGTCACGAATATTCCGGCTTTCTGGACTTAGATTGATGGCTGAAACGACCTATTATCCTTCATCGATCGGGATTGTGCATCCAGGACGAGTAAAGAAACCAGGTTTCTACGAAGATTTCCAACCATACATTACCGGTCTGTGCTTATGGCGCACCATATATCATCGCATAGGCAGATTTTCCATCATCAAAAAAAGGGTTGACTGTATTCCTACAGCCAACCCCGCGCTTATTTATTTGTCGTGCGTTTGCTCAAACAGCAACACTACCGGGCAATATTCGGGAACGTATAGCCGACACCGACTAACAATCCCACTTCAGCTCCGTCAACAAAACCAACATTCAGTCCGGCTGTGGCTGTAAAATTTCTCGACAGCGGCACATCTACACCCCCCGAAAGCAGGAAGCCAAAAGTACCGTCATCGCCGGTAGAAATTAGCACGCCAGCACCTGCATAAGGAGCAGCAGTAATCACAAAATCCTCGCTGACTTCGACGGTCTCTTGAGATACAAAATCGTAGGTAACAGGAACTAGAAAAGCTAAGTTGTCGCGGAACAAAACAGTCGGTCTCACCGAGAAATTGTTCGTCAAACCGATTTTGCTAATAATGGCAAATGAACCGTCGCCTAAAGCTGAATCTCCGCCAAAACCTAGATTGCCGCCAATGCCGATGTAGCTGGGCCCAGAACGGGTAGCTCGGCCTGGTCGGATTTGAGTTCCTTGAGCTACTTTTTCAGTTGGTTCCGAGACAGTTGCCGGTTTTTCAGCAACTTTCGGTTGGTTTGTCAAAGCTGAGGCGGAAGTGCTGACAGGATTGCTCAACAATTCTTGTGCGGTTTTGACTTCTTTTTCTTCTTTGGTTGCAGTCGGTTCAGAATTATTGCTCTCGGCAACAATTGAGGTAGGTCGATCGCTCTTTTTGACAGTCTCGACTGTTGACTGCACTTTCACACCATTATCAGCAATTTTAGCGGTTTCTTCGGACTTTTGGGTCTCAGCAGCAATGGAGGTATTTTGCGCTGTTTCTGTCTCAGCAATTTCAGATGTTGCTGCTTCCGATTTTTCGGGTGCAGCCATAGATACTTGCAAGTTGGCGGCCTGTTCAGAGGCTGCTGGCTCTGCCGCTTCTGTTAGTTCGCTCCAACTGATTGAATCAATTTTTTTATTACTAGCCGTTGTTTCTGCGTCGGGTTTAACTGCTGAAGTTGCCGTCGGCTCAGAAATTTGGTCAATATTTTGAGCTGCGATTGTTGCAGTTGTAGCGACATCGGGCAAGTTGCCAGTTTCAGCTTTCGCTGACATGGCACTGCAACAAACAGCTAAAGCTGCAAGATTTATTAACGCAAAAGTAGACTTGGAAAATAGACTATTCATAGAAACTCCTCAATGAAGGCTGTGTTAAAAGTGTAAGTGTTTGAGGGCGACCGTCGAGAGCTTTGCTAAAAAAAGACACAAATATGAGTTGTGTTGTTCCTAGATTGGCACTCAACCGTTGAAGAGTCAACTCTCAAGCTGATTAGATTTAAGAACTGACGGCCGGTTTAGAGGCTAATTTAAATTTACCGATCGATCGGCAAAAAATCAATCCTAGGGATGATTTCATCCTTAATCCTGTTTAATTGAGGGGTCGGGCGCGCGTCTCGCTTGCATTCTAGAATACTGTACTTGGGGGCGCTGCACTCGCAGCCACGCCGAAAAAATCCTGTTTTTGAGCGCGCACCAGCTCGAAACCAAGAGACAACAAGCTTTCAAAACTGTTTTGGCAGCCCCGCCGTCCACAGCAAGTGCAGTTAATACAACGCGATCGGCTGCTGCACAGTCCCTGACAAGTAATGTAGAATAATACCACCGATCCGAGAAAGATTTGTGGCTCGATCGTGTCAAAATTACTGAATATTATGAAAATTGTGTAAAATTTACTGTTCTATTTGTAAAGTTTAGCCTTCGCTTTCGCTCAGGGTCTGACCATCTCACAACAGCACGCAACTAAACAAGTAAAAAAATACAAATTCTCTCATCTCAACCTGACTTTATGAGCAAAGTTCTAGTCATATTAGGCGAATTGAGCGATCGCGACATCGATTGGATGCTCGCCAACGGCACCCGCACCCAAGTCCTCCCCGGCACAACCCTGATCACCGAAGGTAAGCCCTTAGACGCCCTCTATATAGTTCTGGAGGGAACTTTGAGCGTTGCTGTATCATCTTTAGGCGACAAAGAAATTGGAAAAATTATTTCCGGGGAAGTGTTAGGCGAAATGTCTTTTGTAGACGGGAGGCTTCCTTCTGCTAGCGTCACGGCAATTGAAGAGTGCCTCATCCTGTCAATTCCGAGGCGGCTGTTAACTGAAAAACTCGAGCAAGACGTGCTTTTTTCCCTGCGGTTTTATCGGGCGATTACCAAATTTCTGTCGTCGAGACTGCGGGGTACAGTCAAACGCTTCGGCGATGATAGTGATGGTTTAATATATGAAGATCCCGACGGCGAGGACGGCATCCCGCAAAATGTCGAAAATCCAGATTTGGCGGCATCGAGATTTCAATGGCTGTTGGAGCGTTTGAAGGGGAGTTGAAGGAAGAAGGAAGAAGGAAGAGGGAAGAAGAGAAAAGAACACCTCTTTTCAATTTCCAATTTCCAATTTCCAATTTCCAATTACAATTAGAAAACATATTTTTCAGCGACGCGCCAATAGCGAGAAAAACGTTTCAAATCAATGTAACCATCGTAGCGGACAAAAGGTTCGGGTGGCAAAACTTCTACTGGGTGCGATCGCTTAATTTTCCGGCAAATATCCTGAAAGCGAGGACTGGGACTTTCCGCAGTCACCACTTGATTCGCGCCGGATTCGATCGCAAAAGCGATAACTTCTGCAGCCACATCGCCCCGCCGAATAACTACCGGCAACTCCAGCAAACATTCGTAAATAAACACCATTCGTTTGAGACTCAACTGCCATTCATCAATCAGCGCATCATCCCAAACCCAGATTGCCGGGGCCTCTGGGTGCGCTTGAAAAGCCGGGCCTTCAGGACTCAAGCAGTCGCCGTGCAGCCAAATAATCGGATTGTTCATAAATTAGTAATTGTTGACGGTTGACGGTTGACGGTTGACTGTTGACTGTTGATTGTTGACTGTTGACTGTTAACTTATGACAACTGCCTACTGCCTACTGACAACTGACAACTGACAACTGACAACTGACAACTGACATTTTAATTTCTGCGACCTTTTTTAGGCCGATCCCAACTTTTAGAACCGCCACTACGATCGACCTTTTCTCCATGAGGAAACAACTGCCCTTCCAAATATTCGTAAGTTCCCTCAAAATCGCATTGCCCATACAGAGGACAATCGCGACAATAAACCGCCTTAGTGTAACGCTCCAAATTTTCCCGATTAAAAAAATAAGGTTTGTGACTAAAAGTGCTTGCTACCCACTGCCAAGAAAGATTATTGCTCGCCGGATCTCCATCTAGCAAATGTTGCAAAAACCAGCGAGCTCCGGCTTGCCAGCGCACACGGCGCCAGTGTACCAGATAAGCGGCAGTCCACATCCGCTGGTGATTGTGCAAATAACCAGTTTCTCGCAACTCGCGGCTGAAACTGTCGATGCAAACCAAACCAGTCGTGCCCTCGACGACATCCTGTGGCAGAGTTTCGCTGTAATCTTTAGCAGTGTAACCAGTTTTGTAGGGTTCCCGGTCTTGCCAAATCCCGTTGCCCAATTCGGCGTACAGTCGCTGCCAATAATCCCGCCAACCCAACTCGTTGACGAGTTTTACGGCTTCTTCTGGATGACGCACCTTCTCCAGTACGGCATCCCGGACTTCGGCAAGACTCAAAACCCCGTAGCGCAAATAGGGCGACAAGCGCGTTACCGCACCGTTGAGGAAATTGCGGGTTGAGGCGTACTTGCCGGGGTCAATTTGTTGCAGGGCTTTTTCAGCAGCTTTTCGCCCGCCTAGGATCGGGGGTACGCTGCTGTCCCCGGCGGCTTCGGGGAACTGTTCGCGCACGTAGGCAATTAATTCGTCGCGGCTGGCAAATTCCCGCTTCATGTCCTGACTCATTCTTTTCTCAAGCACCTGCTATTGTTTCTTAATATTAAAGCTATTTGTTCGGGGCCGCGGGGTCGATCGCCCTAAATTGCTTTTCACTCCTGCTAACTCACATCTTGCACCATTGTCAGCAACAGGCTTTTGGGCCTGTTCCACAAAGAGTAGATTTTCTTGTGGAACAGGCCCAAAAGCCTGTTCATAAAAGGCTAATTGAGAATGGTGCAATATCTCAGTGGTAACGTACAGTTTGCCCCAGCAACAATTGATCGTCGGTTCGCAGCCAAAATAAGCATCAAAGTCAGTACACTCAGGGATAGATATCATACCAAAATCTCATGGAAACTTTTCCGGCGCACGCTCAAGCGATCGCCAGCTTAGCTAACGGACAGCAGCAAGGTACAAAACAACTGGAAAACAGCGAAGTTCAAGAGTTCGATCGAGCCATGATGCGCCGCTGCATAGAATTGGCTCGCCGTGCTTTGGGCAAAACCGCACCCAACCCCCTTGTCGGTTCTGTAATTGTCCGAGACGGCAAGATTGTCGGCGAAGGGTTTCATCCCGGTGCCGGTCAACCTCACGCCGAAGTTTTTGCGCTCCGGGAAGCGGGGGAACTTGCCGAAGGAGCGACTGTCTACGTGAACCTGGAACCCTGCAACCACTACGGCCGGACTCCCCCCTGTTCCGAAGCTTTAGTTAAAGCCAAGGTGGCAAAAGTAGTGGCTGGCATGGTCGATCCGAATCCTTTGGTAGCTGGAACTGGGCTAGCCCGGTTGCGAGAGGCTGGCATTGAAGTGGTGGCGGGAGTGGAAGGGGAAGCTTGCCAGAAACTCAACGAGGCTTTTGTGCACCGGATTTTGCACCGCCGGCCTTTTGGAATTTTGAAATATGCAATGACTTTGGACGGTAAAATTGCTACCAGTAGTGGCCACAGCGCTTGGGTGACAGGCGAGGAGGCTCGGAGCGAGGTACACCGGGTGCGCGTCGGCTGCGATGCTGTGATTGTTGGGGGAAATACGGTGCGTCTAGACAATCCCCTACTGACGAGTCACCAGCCTGATAGGAATAATCCCCTGCGGGTGGTGATGAGCCGCACTCTGGATTTGCCGAAGTCGGCTTGGTTGTGGGAAACCTCTGTGGCGGCTACTTTGGTGCTGACTGAGCCTGGGGTTAACCCGGAATTTCAGGAATTTTTGATCGCCAAAGGGGTGGAAGTTGTGGAACTCTCGCCTCTGACACCGACTAATGTTATGGCTTATTTGTACGATCGATCTTTTCTTTCTGTACTCTGGGAGTGCGGTGGCACTTTGGCCGCGAGGGCAATTGCTGAGGGTGCAGTTCAAAAAATTATGGCTTTTATTGCTCCTAAAATTGTCGGTGGCCAAGCAGCTCCAACTCCTGTAGGAGATTTGGGCTTTTCGGCAATGACTGAGGCTTTAACTTTAGAGCGGGTTTCTTGGCGCACAGTGGGTACAGATTGTGTGGTAGAAGGCTATTTAAAAATTAAAGATTGAAAGTTAAAAGCGAGTCTTTTGAGTTTTTGATTTTTAACTTTTAACTCCTTTTATGGCTGAAATTCTGATTTGGAGTTTGATGGTTGGCAGTCTCGGCTTGGAGGCGGCGCTTGTGGGTCTTTTGGTGAGCCACGAGCAATTGGATGCGGGGCAAAAATGCGATGAGGAGGAGGAAGTTTTGACTCGGTACGATTCTCAAGAGGATAATTTTAATACGCCTGAAAATGCGCGATCCAATGGCAATCCCCAATCTGATCCCAATTCTGTTGATTTGACGGTTTGGGAGTACAAGATTGTGCGGGCTAGCAACGATTTGTTCCGCAATCCTGCGATTTTTCACAAGTTGTGCCAGGAAGAGGCGGAGGTTGGCTGGATTTTGCTCGAAAAGCTAGACGACAGGCGGGTGCGGTTCAAACGTCCGATCGCGTTGCGGGACGCGCCGAGGCCTAATTTACCAATGTTTGACCCTTACCGCACTCATTACGGCCCGCTCTCGAATTCGATGACTTGGGCTATGGCGATCGTGTTTCTGAGTGCGATCGTGCTTCCTGCTATTTTGGGCTATGCTTTGGTGTCTACCACTCTAAGCAGAAGTCGCTCTAATTGGCCTTCGGCACCTGTTCAATCTTTGCCTTCTCCCAGCGGGGAAAAAACTAATAAGTGAAACCTGGGAAAATTGTCGATCGCCCTTTTTGCAGCCTGTTTTATAGCAAGTCTAAATCATTTGTGAACCAGATGTTTTTTTACCAACCGCGAAGGCGCAAATACCGCGAAGGAAGAGAGGAAAAGTGATATCGTTTCCGGTTGCATCGGAATGATTTAACCGCAGAGGGCGCAGAGAACGCAGAGGGAGAGAATACAGAGATGAATACAGGACGATGCTACCGGATTTGATATGAGGAGAAGTCTGGGTTGGTTTGACTGATTTAGGCTTGCTATATACGTTATTTTGATTTTAAAATTGGGGCGGTATTACTGAGGGAGCGGCTAGCAATCTCAAGTCATAATTTGTATCGCCTTGAAATTGAGAAACGCGGACAAAATAAGTCCCCGCAGGTAAAGCCCCATTGCTGACAATTGTTTCTGAAGACGTGCCTAAATTGTTAGACGAAGCAATAATATCGTCTAATCCAACTGCGCCGTTGCCGTTGAGATCTTGAATTAATTCTACATCAACATCTGCACTCAAACCGTCAATAGTTACACTGAAAAGGCTGGGAGTATTGAGGATGAAACTGTAAATGTCGGCTGGTTCAGCATCTCCCACAAAATCGCTCGCCGTTTGAATTTCTGTGAGAATGCCCAGGCTTTTTGCTGCGATCAAATTGTCGGCGGGATCGGGGAGAGTGCTTAACAATCCTTCTTGTTGACCGAATTGAATGTAGTGGTCGATCGCACTTTTCACTGCGCCGCTATTGACTGCTGCTGCTACCAGCGGATATTTTTCTAGATAAAAGCTGGGATCGAAGAAAATGCTGGCTTTGCGGTTTTCTAATTGACCGGCTTTGAAGTAGTGTTCAAATGGGGTAAATTGATTGGTTTGAACTGCTGTCTGAACGTCGGGGTTGCTTGTTAGATAAAAATTAACATCGAAGAAAGGGTTGGGGTTGCGTCGTTCAAATTGACCGAATCTAATAAAGTGATCGGCTGCTGAAAAGCCGTTGAGTTTGGCTGATACCGCTACATCTGTATTGGTGTCTAAATAATAGCTGGCGTCGAACAGGGCATTCGGGTCGCGATTTTCAAATTTGCCAATTTTTCGGTAGTGATCGAAGGGACTCGATACCGTGCCTCTGGCAACTGCTACGGCGACATCTGGGTTGTTTTCGAGATAAAATTTGCTGTCGAACAGTGTTCTGAGGGTTAGCATTATTAAAAAAATCTCTCTGGACTTTAGTCTGGAAAGTGCACGATCGAGAATCCAGTTTACATCAAAGTTTTGTTTTGTGAGGATGTCTTAATTATGGCTAAATCTGCACTGATGGCAATGCTGCGCCGCGCTGCAAGCATTGCCCAGAAATCAAGGGAAACGGGCATTCCGGCTGATGAACTGCTGGGGATGCTGACAGATCGCATTCCTAATTCTGCCATATCTCGGCGCCGCTTGCTGCACGGGGGTTTAGCTGCTGCGGGGGCTGTCGCTGCTGCGACTTTTACCAGGGATGGAGGGGGAGCTTTTGCTCAACAGGGCGGACGATCGCCGATTTTGGTTGTGGGTGCGGGAATTGCGGGTTTGACGGCGGCTTATCGCTTGCGCCAAGCGGGTGTGCGCGCCGATATAATCGAGGCAACTAACCGCGTGGGGGGGCGCATACGCACGGTTCCCAAGGTGGCTGGAACGCTAATTCCGGCGGATTTGGGGGGAGAATTTATTGACACCGGTCATACTAATTTAATCTCGCTGGCGACGGAATTGGGTTTGCGGGCGATCGACTTAGCCCAGGTGCAGAGTGGATTGGTGAAGGATACTTTTTTCTTTCAAGGGCGACGATTTCCTCTTGAGCAAATAATCGCGGATTTTGCGCCGCTAGCGAGTAAAATTAATGGAGATTTGGGCGCTATCGGAGATAACATTAGCTATCAAGATTTTACGGAAGCAGCGGAAAGATTGGACAATCTTTCGATCGCTGAATATCTAGACCAAGCTGATACTAGCACGCTACTGCGACAATTGTTGCGGGTTGCTTATACGGTATTCTACGGTCGAGATTCCGAGGAACAGTCGGCGTTAAATCTGCTGTTTTTAATCGGCTCTGAAGCGGGCAGTTTTGAATTGTACGGCAACAGCGATGAGCGCTATCAAATTGACGGCGGCAACAGTCAAATTATCAACAGTTTGGCGGGTCAATTGTCTGGTTCGATCGAGGCGGGGACGGTTTTGGAAGCGATTACTCTTTTGCCGGATGGCCGCTATCGGGTAAATTTGCGATCGGGACTAAGCGCGTTCGATCGCACTTACGAGCGAGTTTTGTTAACTTTGCCGTTTACCACTCTGCGAGACGTTAAAATTAACGTACCTTTGCCCCAACCAAAGCGCAGGGCGATCGAGCAATTGGGTTACGGTACTAATTCTAAGTTAATTACTGGCTACCGCAGCCGAATTTGGCGGGAACTTTATCGCTCGACTGCTTCTGTTTATAGCGATTTAGAATTCCAGAGTACCTGGGAAGCTACGCCTTTCGCCCCTACTCCTAACGGTTTAGTTACTAATTTTACAGGAGGAAAGCAGGGTTTGTCGATCGGTGCCGGAACTCCAGAAGACCAAGCACAAAGATTTTTGAACCAATTTGAAAGAGTTTTTCCCGGAGTGAGAAATTTGCGATCGGGCAAAGCGGTGCGAGCTTATTGGCCGGGAGAACGCTTTTCTAAAGGTTCTTATTCCTGCTATTTAGTCGGACAGTGGACGCAAATGTACGGCGTTGAAGGCGAACGAGTTGGCAATTTATATTTTGCCGGCGAACACACTTCGCTGGAAAATCAAGGTTACATGGAAGGCGCTTGCGAAACGGGACAAAGGGCAGCTGTTGAAATTTTGCAAGACTTGGGTTTGATACCTTCTGCTAATGCTTTGAATACTCGAACTGCGAGCAGTTTGAACAATCGCCGTCCCAGCCGGAAAATTCCCGGAGCGCAGAATCTTAGGAATAGAAAGCCAAGTATTAGATAATCTCGTCAGGTGTACATCTAATTCTTGTTTGCCGTTGCTTCTAGCCCGTGCATCTAATTCTTGTGGGGAGTAGGGGTTGGGCTTCTAGCCCGCCCAAAAATACAATTTAGATGCCCAACAGCTTAAAGCCATTTTACTGATTTTAAATCGGAACTTACCCCCTGCGGGGGTAGTTCTGGGGGCTGTATTTTTTGTCCCGTCTCGGTTTTAGCGACTTGACTGCCGACAAACCGTAGTCATGTATTTAAGATTTTCTCAATATTGAGGGCGAGAGTATTGTTCTATGATGAATTTAAGCAAAAACCCAGCCACATAAGGGTTGTAAGAGATTGTAGTTATGTAAAAGACTTGGAGGCTCCGGGCAAGTCTCACCTCGCAATGGTTTCAGACGGAACTTACCCCGTGTGCGGGGTAAGTTCCGTTTCATCAGTAAAATTACTGATGTTTAAGATGTGTCATCTACCTTAAGATAGAAATCCTGAAGTGATCCGAGCATCATTAGGGAAGTACCACGGGAGCATCACCAATACCAGGTGTCGCTGATGGACAAGAACGATGAGAATTGCCCCATCCGCTACAGGTAGTTTCCACCAAAGCACAATTTTTTTTACCCATAAGAAAAGATGAATCAATTGAAGCAGTCGGTAAAGCAGTTTTGGTCGATCGCCAACCCCTACTTCTTTTCCAGAGAAAAATGGGGAGCTAGGGGGTTGTTCGCCCTCGTAATGTTATTAATGCTAGGTTTCAATGCTGTGGGCATAGTCCAGAGCTATATTATCCGGGACTTGATGAATGCAGTCACGGGAAAGAATGTTTCAGACTTCTATAAGATGTGGCTGATGCTATTGGGTTTGTTTGCCATATTCACACCCATTATGGTTTCCTTCTTCTATTCGCAAAATCTACTGCAACTCTACTGGCGAAAGTGGCTAACGAATCACTTACTGAAGAAATATTTTAGCAATCAAGGTTTCTACAAAATTAAGTTCAATGATAAGGTTGATAATCCCGATCAGCGTTTAGCTGAAGACGTTAATTTGTTTGTTAAGCAAAATATTGATATTTGGGGATTATTATTCAACCAAGTTGTCACAATAATCTCTTTTCTCGGCGTTCTCTTTACAATTGACAAGGCACTGACTTTAGTTGTATTTATACTGGCTGCTTTTAGAACTGTTTTCACTATCTTTATAGGTAAGAGATTAAGTAGATTAAAGTTCAATGAGTTACAACGAGAAGCAAATTTTCGCTATAGTTTGGTTCATCTTCGAGACCATAGTGAATCCATTGCATTTTACCGAGGTGAAGAGCGTGAATTTAGTGCAGTATCACAGCGATTTAATGAAGTTTTGAATAATTTTAATAACCTGATTGTCTTGCAGCGTAACCTTGGTTTCTTTACCCAAGGAACCGGGATGATATTTACAAATTTACCTATAGTTTTTTTAGCTCCTCGATACTTTGCGGGTCAGATAGATTTTGGGCAGGTAACGCAAGCTTCTGGAGCGTTTGTGTCTATTTTAAGTGCCCTGGGCTTTATTGCCGAGAAATTTGATATGCTAACTAACTTTACCACTCAGATTAATCGTTTAGGAACATTTGATCAGGTTCTGTCCGAGCAAATGGCAGCACCTCGAGCCGGCATGGCAACGATTGATGTTGTGGAACAGCACTATCTAGCCCTCCAACGGGTTACCTTAGAGACGCCTAACTATGAGCGAATCTTAGTTAGAGATTTATCTTTCAAGGTGGGGCAGGGTGAAAGCGTCTTGATTGTTGGACCTTCTGGCGCTGGCAAGAGTTCGTTAATGCGAGCGATCGCAGGATTGTGGAATGCGGGTACGGGTTGCATTGTCCGTCCTAAACCGGAGGAAACGCTGTTTTTGCCCCAACGGCCTTATATGCTGCTAGGGGACTTACGCAGCCAATTGCTATATCCCAACACCAGCGCTCAAGTTACTGATGAACAACTGCACGAAGTACTCGAACAAGTCAATCTTTCCCATTTGCCAGAACGGGTAGGTGGATTTGATGTGGAATTGGAATGGGCTGATGTTTTGTCACTAGGAGAACAACAACGGTTAGCATTTGCACGCCTACTGCTGACTAAACCTCGCTACGCTATTTTGGATGAATCAACGAGTGCATTGGATGTGGCTAACGAGAGACGGCTCTATCAGTTGCTCAAAGAAACAGGAACTGCCTTTATCAGTGTCGGTCACCGTCCGACTTTGGTACAGTATCACGAGCAGGTCTTAAGGCTAGTTGGTAATACCAATTGGCATCTGATATCGGCTAAAGATTACAGCCCCGCTCTCGCCGAGTTTGCTTGAAAAATGCAATTGCCGAACTGCAAGTAATGGTCTTTACCGTATCCGCCTCAAAATTCCAGGCGTGCGATCAGGTAGAACAGAGTAACTTTTGACCGTACCCGTCCATCACTTCCCTTTTAGGAGTTTTTCAATAGCGTCGCGTGTTGCCATAGCATTGACATCACTTGAAAGCAGTTGATGAAGACTCCAACGCACAGTATACTGATAAGCTGTGTTGCATCTAGATTGCCTATGGTATTAGAGAGGGAGAGGGTCCGATGGGGATCGGGGGAGAGGATTTGACGATTTTTGATCGGGACTCGAAATATACAATTTAAATGCACAACAGCTTAGCGATCGCCCTGTTTGAAAAGATGTAGTGGAGAAAGCAGTTCTAGTTCTGCGTAATTTTTTTTAGCATCGCCATTGTTATACACTTCTACAGGAAATCCAGCACCGCCTACTGCCCCATCGGGGTATTCCCCATCCTGACAAGTTGCTTTTTCCATCATGGCTAAGCCATCTTTGACAGTTGCTACCGCAACGACGGGGGTATCAGCACCAACCTTATAGATTTTTTTAGCAGAGACACCAACAGAGGGACGTAGCTGTAATAATGTCGGCGTAATTTGCACAATCGGTGACTCATTCTCCGGAGGGACGAGCCAATGATAATTATTCTTATACGTACTCTGGGGATTGAGTGGTAAAAAGATGGCGTCTGGAGCTTCAATTTGAGTAACGTTCCAAATCGATAGGAGCAACGGTTCTCCTTTCACTTTCTCCTTTCCTGCTCAAGAACAACACGATCAGTTCTAACGTTTTTTGTCCTGGGTTATCTTGAGTAACGATTATGACTTTAGTTTACTTTCTAAAGTTTGATGTCTTATCATAGCACAGTCCAGCGTGAGCGCGACGCGCCATACATATAGATATGCTAGCCTAAATTTTAGCTGCATTATATTGTAGAATTTATTTCCTAAATTGCCGAAAAAAGCATGATTTATTTACATTTAACAGTAGCTTTATCGATTTTGCTAATGATCCCGATTTCAGATCGCCCTGTGATTGCATACTCTACAAATACAATTGCCCAAAACTCGGAAATTGACGAGCCGTTTTGCTACATGAAAACCCCCGACGGCAAAACAGTAGACTTGGGCAAATTGTGCGATAAACAGCCAGCATCTGGAACTGCCCAAACTTGCATTCCCGGTTCCAACATTTCTGCAAAAGTGTCAATTGCGGCGGCTAATTATGAAGGCAACTTTTTTAGCGGTCAAGTGCTTAATCGAGGCTGCAAAACAATCAAGAATGTCAAAGTCAATTATGAAGTTTTGGACGAGTCAGGCAATTTAATTGACAACGGATTTATCTTCGCTCAACCAGTTACTCTTGCACCCGGACAGTCAGCCACCTTTCGGGGCGAAGTTGTCGCGGGGGCTCAGGTAGTAGCTACTCATGCAGACGCTCAAGAATGATTGTTGAGATTTGTCCGATCGCTGTTATCATATTCTGGCTCCGATATCTCTATGACTTACGCAATGAGTGACCCAGAGATCCCCCTAAATCCCCCTTAAGAAGGGGGACTTTGAATAATAAATAATCTTGTCCCCCCCTTATTAAGGGGGGTTAGGGGGGATCGAAGTTTGAATATTCTTGCATAGATCCCCAAAAACAGAATTTGCGAGGGCAAAATATCTTGAAAACTAGATCGACATACTGGCAAATCTTACCCTACCTCCGTCCCCAAAAACAAACCATCGGTAAAGCATTAGCTTGTACCGTAGTATTTACCATATTTTGGCCGATTATAGCGTGGCTAGTTGGCGAAACAGCCAAATTTATAGGTAAAGGAGATTTACAAGGCTTCGCTCAAATTGCGGCACTCAGCGCCATTATCTTTCTAATTCGCGGTACAGCCCAGTACGGTCAAGATACACTGATGGCCAAAGCTGCTTTGACTATTGCTTTAGAAATTCGCAAAAAAGTCTACTCCCATCTTCAAACTCTCAATATCGGCTACTTTGAAACCGCCAAAACCGGAGACTTATCCTACCGCCTCACCGAAGATATTGACCGCATTGGCGAAGTAGTAAATAAATTTTTTCATCAGTTTATCCCTTGTGTTTTGCAGCTAATTGCGGTTCTGGGATATATGATTTATCTCAACTGGCAATTAACCTTGGGTGCATTAATTATTGCACCGCTGATGGCTATTTTAATTGGCTGGTTTGGCGAGAGACTGCTAAGTTACTCCCGGCAAAGTCAAAATCGCATCTCTGATTTATCCGCTTTGCTGACTGAAGTATTCAGTGGCATTCGTTTAATCAAAGCATTTGTGGCTGAAGACTACGAAATTGCCCGCTTTGCAGAAGAAGCAGAACAAAACCGCCGCGCTAAGTATTTGTCAGAAAGAGTAAAAGCACTTCAGTTCGTTGTAGTTGGCTTTCTGGAAGCGATGAGCGTGATTTTGCTCTTTTTCCTGGGAGGTTGGCAAATTTCTCAAGGAAATCTCACAGGTATTCAATTTATGAGTTATATCGCAGGGGTGGCACTTTTAATTGACCCCATCGCTATCACAACTGCTAATTACGGGGATTTTAAGCAGGGAGAAGCTTCTAGCGATCGCATTTTTGAACTATTAGCAATTCAACCAACAGTAGTCGAAAAGCTTGGGGCAACTGAACTTCCCCATGTTACAGGCAAAGTCGAATACCGCAACATTAATTTTGCCTATAACTCAGAGACACCCATTCTGCAAAACATGAGTTTGTTGGTGCTTCCCGGAGAAATGATTGCTCTCGTGGGTGCATCCGGTGCCGGTAAAACTACTTTAGTAAATTTGTTACCCAGATTTTACGATCCGCAAGCGGGACAGATTTTAATTGACGGTATTGATATTCAAGATGTCACCTTAAATACTCTGCGGAGGCAAATCGGAATTGTACCCCAAGAAACGATTTTATTTTCCGGTACAATTGCTCAAAATATCGCTTTCGGTCAATCTTATTATGAACTGAAAGATGTGCAAAAAGCTGCGGAGATTGCTAACGCTCATCAATTTATTAGTGAGTTTCCCGACGGTTATCAAACTTGGGTAGGAGAAAGGGGTGTAAATTTATCTGGGGGACAAAAACAAAGAATTGCGATCGCCCGTGCAGTTTTGCTTAATCCGAGAATATTAATTTTGGATGAAGCGACATCGGCGCTGGATTCGGAATCCGAAGCTTTAGTGCAAGAAGCGCTGGAAAGATTGATGCGCGATCGCACTGTGTTTATTATCGCTCACCGCTTGGCTACTGTGCGGAGAGCCGATCGCATTTTAGTTTTGGAAAAAGGCAGAATTGTCGAATCGGGGACGCACGAGGAGTTGCTGGAAAAGGGCGATCGCTATGCTGGCTACTACGCTCAGCAGTTTAGTCAGTAGCCTGCTTTAGAAACCGGGTTTTGGGGTGTTTCTGCGGGCCTCAACGAAGTATTCTGGAAAAAACCCGGTTTCTGACCACCTGTGGGTAAGTGATGTTCAGGATACCTCTAGTAATAATGTCATTCTAAAGCCTCTCTCGTCTCCAAAGGAAGCTGATTCCTAACTAGCATAAAGTCGTCTGAGAACATATTTAAACTATTAAAAAAAGTTGTCCAAGGATTTTCTTTGGAGATCGGGAGCTTTTCTGGTATAATCACAAAAACTTCAATCTCTTCGCCCACAGAACCAGGCGGCACTTGAATTTCAAGTTTATTTCCTGCAAGAACTTTGGTTGTAATCCGTATTGCTGACTGCATAGTTTCTCCTTTGCGATGATTAATTTTCCACAGCACCTAAAGCTTTGAGCGTGGCTTTTTCAACTGCCGTTAAACCCGTAACTCCTGCAATATTCATCTCCTCATAAAGTCTGTCATTTTTCAGTGTTTTGATGCACTCACCAGTCTGGAAATCCCAAAGTTTAATTGTGCCATCCCGACTGCAAGCAGCAAGAATTTTTCCATCTGAATTGGAGGCAACTGAGTTAATTCTACTGGTATGACCTTGCAAAATTTTTAGACATTCACCTGTACGGACATCCCATAATCTTACCGTTCGATCGACACTTCCACTAAAAACTATTTCACTAGAAGAACTAAAGGCAACTGAACGTATCCAATCAGTATGCCCCTGCAAAATTTTTAGACATTCACCTGTACGAATATCCCATAATCTTACTGTTCGATCGATACCTGCACTGGCAAGTATTTCACCGTTCTGGCTAAAGGCGATCGCCCGCGCCCAACCCGTATGCCCCTGCAAGATGTGGAGGCATTCACCAGTATGGATATCCCACAGCCTCACCGTTCCGTCAAAACCTGCACTGGCAAATATCTCGCCCAAAGGACTGAAAGCAGCCGAGTGTACAGAATTGTTATTCCCGTGCAACGTTTTGAGGCATTCGCCAGTACCGATATCCCACAGCTTCACCGTTTGGTCATAACCTGCACTGGCAAGTATTTCACCATTTGGACTGAAGGCTATCGATCGTGTTTCATTGCCAAATTCTGGCAAAGTATGAAGGCATTCACCACTGCGAATATCCCACAGTTTCAGTGTTTGGTCATAACTAGCGCTGGCAAGTATTTGACCCGAAGGATTGAAGGCAACTAAGTTTACCCGATCGAGATGCCCGTGCAAAATTTGGAGGCACTCACCGCTGCTGACATCCCACAGCTTGACTGTTTGTTCGTCATCGGCGCTGGCAAACATTTCACCGTTGGGACTAAAGGCGATCGACCTTACTTGAGTGCTATGCCCTTGCAGCGTATTCAAGCATTCACCGCTGTTGATATCCCACAGCTTCAGCGTTTTATCGTAACTGCCGCTAACAAGTATTTCACCCGCAGGATGGAAGGCGATTGACCCTACTCGATCGTTATGCCCTTGCAAAGTATTCAAGCATTCACCGCTGTTGATATCCCACAGTTTTGCTGTGCGATCGTGACTGCCACTTGCAAGTATTTCGCCATTTGGGCTAAAGGCGATCGACCGTATTTGATCGAAATGTCCCTCCAAAGTTTTGAGACATTCACCGCTGCTGATATTCCACAGATTCACTGTGTTGTCGGCGCTGCCACTAGCAAGTATTTCACCAGCAGAATTGAAAGCAACTGAAAACACGTTTTTAGTATGTCCCTGCAAAATTTGCAGGCGTTCACCAGTGTGAATATTCCACAACCTTACTGTTGTGTCGCCACTTCCACTGGCAAGTATCTCACCAGCAGGATGGAAAGCCAATGAAAACACAACTTTAGTATGACCGTGCAAAATTTTGAGGCATTCATGAGTCTGGATATCCCATAATCTTACCGTGCGATCGAAACTCCCACTAGCAAGTATATTTCCATCAGGATTGAAGGTGACAAACATTACTGATTCTGTATGTCCCTGCAACACTTTTAAACATTCACCACTCTTGACATCCCATAACTTGATTGTTTTGTCATAACTCGCGCTAGCGAGTATCTCGCCGTCAGGACTGAAGGCTACTGACTCTACCACATTGGTATGTCCTTTACAGGTCAATATTTCTCTGCAACTGCTAGCTTCCCACAAGCTAACTACGCCATCACTATCACCTGTAGCTAACAGTTGACCATCAGGACTAAATGTTACTGACCGAACACTGCCGAAGATTTTAGTAAAAGCAGAATTAGCCAAAATTGCTTCAGCAAAATTGACATGGCGCAGCGTCGCATTTGTAAAATCAGCACCTAAAATAACCGCACGAGAAAGATTTTTTCCTTCTAACGCAGTGCGATCGATTTTCACCAACAGCGTTGCCGCATTTCCTCCCACATAATCTACCTCACTTTCTGTTTTTCCCCGCGTTGCTTCGAGAATTTCCAATAATTCCTCCGTAGCTGCCCCTACATCGACGCAGGGCCGGCACGAGGTTACAGCCCCTACCATTGGTAATAACAAATCCATCACTGCTTTTGTCAGAGGCGCGTGTCCGAAACTCTGACGAAGTTGCCCTAAATCTTCAGCAACAAATCCCTTTAAAGGCGCAATAAGCTCACCATTATTTCTCTTCTGGGCTTGCAGCCGACAATAATTTGACCAAGTGTAAGATTGAGGCGCTGCATTAGGATCTAAACAAGACTGTTCAGGCGCAACTAATTCGGTAAAATCTGCGGCCAAAACTCCCAATTCCGCTGCAAATTTATAAGCGACAAAAAACTCTAATAACGAACGGTGCGCCGGAGCATAATCGCCATCAGCATTGCGGATTAGCATCGTTTGACCCATCATGTCGTAGTGCCAGTGGTCTAAGTCTTTTTCCTCTTGCACGAGCGCACCAAACAAGCTGCGGATGCGATCGGGAAAACCGCGATAATTCAGGCTCATTTGGTTGGTAGACAGCATTTCCCAAGACAGTTCGCACAAAAAGTAAAGCTTATCTGCTACAGAAGTAAAAGTACGTTCTGCTTTGATATCTCTCTCTATCTTCCGCCGCACCGCATACAGATATATCCGCGACATATCGACTGGTTTTCCAGCTTCAATATCGGGCAATGCTTCCAAAATTAACTCCGTCATCACCGGGCGACGCGCTAAATCCAATAGTTGCGGGTTTCCCATCACTTTTTCTACTGTCCCCGCTTCTGTTTGAAATGACAGCGCTTGCCTAATTTGCTCGTCGTTAAATTTCTCTAATTCTAAGACTTCAAATTGGGGAGTTTCGCCTGTTAAAATGGTTGTTGATGCTTGCAGTTCTGCATTGAACAATGCCCGTCCTTCCTTGCCTTCAGGAAAGTGTTCGGTACGGCAAGTCAGGATGACTTTTG
This sequence comes from Microcoleus sp. B9-D4, assembly GCF_036705105.1. Taxonomy (NCBI): domain Bacteria; kingdom Bacillati; phylum Cyanobacteriota; class Cyanophyceae; order Oscillatoriales; family Microcoleaceae; genus Microcoleus; species Microcoleus sp. B9-D4. The sequence continues at coordinate 32,186 of NZ_JAUBTS010000020.1, read as the reverse complement.
CGCCGGGAACGACGGCTTTTGCTAGTTCCCAGAAGTTGTTGATGGTTTCTTGCCGATCGCACTTAGCGGCCATTTCATCAAAACCATCGAAAATCAACAGAAACTTGCCCATGCGATTGAGTTGTTCAAAGGCCGAATAACCCGCCAGAGGTATCTCGTGTTTGCGAAAGAAAAACTCGGAAAATAGCGACTCGACACTAACTGCTTTGGCGTAATCTCGCAAAGGAATTACTAACGGCAAACGCGGACGTTCTAAGCCGCGCCTTTGAGCATCTCGGTAGTGTTGCAGCGCCATCCAAGCATAGTGCATCGCAAACCAAGTTTTCCCAGTTCCAAATTCTCCTAAAACTGAAATATGTTCTTTTACTGGGTCATTCAACCACAAATCAATATAACCTTCAATCCACCCATCTCGCTCTCCATAATGACTCACGCCTATCTTGCGGTGAGTATCGGGGTCAATTTCTTCTTTTGTACAAGCTAGCGGCACATATTTGGTATCAATTTTGCGCCTGGTAATTTCAGTTTCCAGCCAGTTGAGATAAGCGGAAAAATCGGCATCTTGGTCGAGCAATTCATCGAAAGTATAGCAAGCTAAATTACTATTTTCGGCTTTTTCTACTTCAATCCGTGCGGCGCTACTGATGCGGCGGGCGGTGACTAACCATCCTTCATCGGTGCGCTGTTTTTCCACGGATTCGCGCAAGGCTGAGATGTCTCTGAGTCCGGCTTCTCCGGCAATTCCGCGCACTAAAATGCGATCGTACCGATTGCGTCTGACAGGAACATTGATAATCCATTCAAAATAGTTATCTTCCGAGATTTGATAGGTTTCAAACTTATAACTTAATGTTTCAAACCACCCGCGAACTTGTTGTGATAAAATAAAAGCTTGAGACTTTTGAATATTAGTTGATGCTGCTGCGGGAAGTGCGGGATAATCTTCAGCTTCCAAGCGCGCAAATTCGGTGCGAATTCCTTCGATAGTGGGGAGGCGTTCGATGCGATCCATTACCATCGATAGGCGTTTTTGCAAAGAGGCGATGGAATTTCCCATCATCACATCTCCCAGCGTCCGCGTCCGCTTTGCGACTTCCATAAACACGGCAGCAAATGCCATAAATTCCCGTCTGGGGTCAATGCCTAAATCTCGAATTTCTTTTCCTAAAGCACTCTCATTCAGATATTCATCGCCTGCTTTAATTAAAATGGCTGGGCTGTCGGACTCGAAGGCTTTGCGAAATGCTGATTCAATCTCTTTTTGGCGAAACAGTTCTAAAATCTGCTTGGGTTTGCCAGCGCCGTATTCTACTAAAGTATAAACATAAACTCCGCTAAAATCTGCGGGCGGAGCATCGGGGTCTAGGTTAAATCTTTTTAAGATTTTGATGACAGTTTCGTTGCGCTGAAACTTGTCTTTGATAGTGCCGAAGGGAATTGTCGTCAGGATACTGATAACTAAGTCGAGACTAATTAGCATGATTTAGGCTTTCCTGTTTTTCCGTGGAAGTAATGCTCAAATCTAGAATCGGTAGGCTGTGTCCCTGAAATGCGCTGCGGGCGATCGCAAACTGCTCTAATTTTATGTTAACCCATCAGCCAACTGTCGCCCACTGACAGTCCGAGATTCGCACAATCCGAGATTGGCCATATTTCGACAGTAATCTAACAGTCCGAGATTTGCCATATTTCGACAGTAATCTAACAGTCCGAGATTTGCCATCTTCCGATAGTAATCTAACAGTCCGAGATTTGCCATCTTCCGATAGTAATCTAGCAGTCCGAGATTTGCCATATTCCGACAGTCCGCCAGGGGTTGAAACCCCTGTCTCATAGCTAAAGTCCTCGCTATGAGGACTATGGAATCATATTTTATTTAGTAATTTGATTTAACCCAGACATTGCATGAGATGCAATAACATTATTTGCGATTTTTTTACCCACAAATAGGATAATTTTCCATAAATTCTTCAGTCCTCTTAAGAGGACTTTCGCTATGAGGCGGGGGTTTCAACCCCTGCCGGACTGTCGGATTATGCGAATATTTTAAACCCTGCCGGACTGTCGGATTATGCGAATATTTTAAACCCTGCCGGACTGTCGGATTATGCGAATATTTCAATCCCTGCCAGACTGTCGGATTGTCGGAATATTTTCACCCCTGCGGCAGCGGGGGAATATCCTAAAAAATCTTACCATTTTTTACTCAAAATGACCACTATAATATCGAGAAAAACCCGATCTATATTGTAGCAATAATAGCTCTAATTTAGTTGTCATCTCACATTTTTAAAAGTTAAAATATAGATAACTAACAAATAAAACTTGCTATCTATGAAAATACAATCTTCTGTCTTAGTCCACCTGGGATTTGGCAAATATGTACGCTCCGATCGAGTAACAGCAGTCATACCAATTGAAGAAGAACGGGGGCCTGGTCGGCGCACTTTCGTGCACGTAGACGGCGAAGCAGACCCGATCGTTGCTTCGCGCGCAGAGGATACAATTGTTCGCGATTTGGTGCAGGAACCGCGCGAAATAACTCAAGCTCGGCAGCAACAAGAAATCCTGCAAGATTTGCTGGCAGATTTGAGCAATGTTAACGTCACCGTGCGCCGCATCAGCCGCGATGAAGGCGGACTCGACCTCGAACGTTTGGAGCGCCGCATTCGCCAAATTTTAGACGCCTAAAAAACAAAGACCGCCCGCGCGGTCTTTCTTATTGTTTGTGTCGCTAAAAATTTTAAGTTAAGGGTTTCAATGTAATTTCGATGTCCGCTAAACCGGTGAGTTTTTCTACCACGGGTTCTTCTTCAATTCGCGGTACAAAAATAGTTAAACCTCCCGGAACGCACTCAATAGAAACCGGAGTCATGCCGATGATTTCGCCGTCTACAACCACTTTTTGAGGCGGATCGGCACTAATTTTTACTTTTTTTGCCCGCAAATAACCGATGTCGTCGCGATCGGTAGGATTGCCGGTCAAAGCTGTTTGCAAGAGGTGATAAGAAGCTGCGATCGCCCCAGCTTTATTCTCAGGCGCCACCAGCGTTATGTCCAGCAAGCCGTCATCAAAAATAATCCCTGCCGGGCCTTGAGCTAAAATGGAAGTAGGCGGCGCTGCATTCGCCACTGTCACCGCCACAGCAGTAAGGCTGATAATTCTATCTTCGGTTTCGATTTCCGCTTCAAATCTTTCTAAATTGTTTAACTGTTTAATTCCTGAAAGAATGTAAGCCAGCATTCCCCAGCGATTCTTCATTTCGCGATCGGCTAGTTCGACAGTTTCCGCCTCAAAACCCACTCCCGCTAACAAAACCATCGGCATTTCACCGTTGCAAACCGCCGCATCCACCACCCGCGTCAACCCTCCAAAAATAGTGGCGCAGGCGGTTTCAATTGTATTCGGAATATCTAAAGCATTAGCAAAAGCATTAGCCGTTCCCCGCGAAATAATTCCTAAAGGAATATTTGTGCCGACAATCGCCCCAGCAACTGCGGATAATGTGCCGTCGCCCCCGCAAGCAATAATTTCCTCAACTCCTCTATCAACTGCTTCGCGGGCGATTTGATCTGCGTCCAATTCGGGGGTTGTCTGCCGAATGTCTAAGTCAATAAAAGGCTCTAAAAGTTCCTGAATTTTAGCTAAGTCTTGGTCGGGGTCGCTGTTACCGGCGACGGGATTGAAAATTAGACAAGCTGAACGTTTCATAGTTGGTAATAGGTAATAGGTAATACGTAACGTTTGTATCGAAGTTTCGATCCCCCTAAATCCCCCTTGATAAGGGGAGTAGGGGTTGACTTTGAGTGTTCTTGTCCCCCCCTTATTAAGGGGGGTTAGGGGGGATCAAGACTCAACTATAACCCTTATTTAGACATGGTTTTAACATTAAGTTAACACAAATGCCATGCCCGCTAAACTTCGACAACAACCCTCACCTATTTTTCAAAGGTTTAGTTAAGACTTCACAAAAGTCCACTCTAAGACTTCGCGGGGAGCTTTGTGCAACGCTTCCTTAATTTCCTCGTTGCTGTCAAACTTGACTTGATTCAAATTGCACGCTTCGACGTTCACAGTAAACTTATCTTCTTCAAAAGGCCAAGGAGTTACAGTAACGAGTTCGTTGCTGTGCTGTACAATATCGTAGCGCTTGCCGTCCGGGCCGACAGCAATTTCTAAAGCTCGTTCTCCGGCGGGTAACTCGCGGCAGCAAAGAATTAATGATAGCCGATCGCACCACTGGAAAAAAGCATAAGCTGCCTTAGCATCTTCCTCGGAAATATTCAACTCTTTTTGCCATTTTTTTTGATTTTCCAGTTGTTCGTCCAAAAACTCGTCGAGTTCCTTCGACTCTCCCCGCTTTCCTTCGTTGAGATAACTCATGTGCATAGAAATCAGCATGGCTACCCACCTACCGCGATATAGGGCATTCTCGGTCATTGCTTTAATTTTAGGCAGAGAAGTTTCCGTCTGCAACGTAAAATCAAAGGGCGCGCCCGCTTCAGTCAAAATATTTTCTTCCCACTCTTTCTCCAAATCATCGTGATGCGAAATCGCTGCTATGGTTTCGTACAAGCGAAGCGGAGATTTCGATCGCTTCCACTGTCCGCCGAGTTGGGCCGCGAGCAAAGCGTGGGCGCGGTGGTAAATAATTTCCCAGCCGGTGGCGGTTAAGTTAGCAATCATTGAATTTTTCTCCTCAATTAAGTTAATACGAGTATTTTGTGTCAGCATTCGGCTCTCGATCGCCTCTAGCTTTACAAAAGGGGGCACCGGAATCGGTCAAAGTCCACCTTTCTAAGGGCGATCGAGACTTGCAGAAAAACGAAAGTTAAATTACAAAAGGTTCGATCGAGATATCCTGCCATTTCCCCTCAAATCGTTCGACAACCATAGGTCGGATGCGGAACTTCGGGGGGCACCCGTCGAGAACATCAATCCGCAAACACGAATAAGGACGGCGTTTGTGGGAACCTTGACCGCTGCGACCGACAAATAGCAAAGATTCCGCTACCCGCCGGCTGGCTGTTTCGGAACCAGACTCACGCGCCAACCGATAAGCTTCAGGACTTAATGCTTCCTCCAACATCGGCCCTTCCGGGCGCTGGCGGCGGAGACTGTGGCCGCTTCCCCCGCAGACAATCCAATTAATCCCAGAGTCGCCGTGTCCAGTATCCCCAGTCCGCAGGTATTCCAAACAGTGAGCGTGGCCAGTCAGCACCAAATCTACTAGCGGACGCCCCCGCGCCACTTCCCCAACTGCATCGGCTACCGAGTCGAGCACCTCGCGCAATCGCAACCGCACCGCCAAAGTTTGAGCTTGATTCCACTTTGTCGCCTCTGTCACGTAGGGGGGATGGTGCAGGTAAATTACCCGCCCCCGCACCTCGGAATCGCGCCAAGAGTCAATCAGCCTTTTTTTCAGCCATTCGAGCTGTTCAACGTCGGTGGCGGCTGTTTTGTGGGACGACAGTTGTTTGTCAATATCCATCAACATTTCGTCAACTTGCTCTAACTTGGCGCCCAAGTCGTCTAGCTGTTCGTCTTCCTCTGGAATTTGGGGGTTGAGCCGATCGCACATTTCGAGCATTGCCAATTTTTCTTGTTCCAACTTCTGGCGATCGAGTTCCAAATCCTGGCGGCGAATGTCGCCCTGTTTGGTTTTCGGGATCGGTAATGGTTCGTTGAAGGTGTTGGAGTCGAGGGCGAAGAAGTCGATGCCGCCGCTACGGAAGGTGTAGTAGCGGTTGGGTAAACGGGTAAAGCGTCCGGGTTGGTAACGGATGCAGCGGCCTGTGCTGGTGCTGGCGGTGTAGTGGGCGTCTAGGTGGCGATCGAGTTCTCCCGGTATTTTGTGAGCTTGCAGGTAGTCGAGAAAGGCTTTGGCGTAGGCATTTCCGCGATCGGAACCGTGCCAGCCGACATCGAGATCCAACTTGGAACCCAACAGCCGGCGCAGCGGGAAAGCTGTGGCCGACAGAAGGCCGTAGACTATCGGCAAGTCGTAATAGTCGTGGTTTCCCGGTACGGGCAAAAACGGAAAATTAAACACCATGCGATCGTAGGCAATGCGAGAGGGATGCTCGCCGCCGACTATAAATTCTCGGTAGGGGCGAATAAAGTTTTGCAAGTAATATTCGCTGGAACCTACGAGATAAACTACATCGCCCGTGTGGAGGACGAAACGGCAAGTTTCGCGCTCCGAAACCATCAGTTCGGCAATCTGCCGCTGGGGATTGTAGCCGCGGTGATTGCCCGTGCCGCTGTCGCCTACGACTAAAAACGAAAACTCTGGAGAGTCGGTAGTTTGAGATTCTAAAACTATCCGAGTTTGGTCGATTTCCCGATCGACGATCGACTGTTCTTGCCACCGCACCCGCTCTTTCATTTTGCGGATTTTGACTGTTATTTGCGGGTCGGAAACGAATTTCAATTCACCTCTTCTCCAAAATTGCTGAGTTCCTAGTTAATCATAGTGTAGCGATCGGGGAAGTTTTTACATCTCTCTAAAAGCTGAAAATCGACGCGCGGGCAGTCAGAAACCGGGTTTTGGACGAGAATACTGCCTTACAACTGATATATTGCCCCTTTCTCCATAAGCCTTTTAAGCGAGAATGGTGCAATATGTGAGACGATCGCACTCTCCGACTCCAAGCGCGATCGATCCCTACACCCTGCCCCAAGTCGGCAACATCAGATAGAATGCAGTAAACAAATATAAAATGGAAGCAATACAACTGTCTTTATTCTCAAATGAGTCAGAACCAATTCCTGCCAAAAAGCAGAAGAAAGCAAAATTAGGGCGTTACGAACGCATCCAACGCGAACTAGAAGCAAATGACTGCGACCCCTACAAGATATTCATTGATATTGAATCTCAGTCACTGCCAAAATCCGACTATACATTTCTCGATCTTTTTTGCGGTGCGGGCGGCATGACCCAAGGTTTATTGCAAGCAGGTTTTCGACCAGTAGCAAGTGTTGAAATTAATCCCATAGCCTCGGCAACTCACACAAAAAACTTTCCCGATTGCCATCACTTGTGCGACGATATAAAAAACTTAAATCCCCAAAAGTTGCTCGCAGAAATTGGTGCGCCAGAAGTTCATGTGGTTGTAGGCGGGCCGCCGTGTCAAGGCTTCTCAGTTGCAGGAAAACGCGACCCCAACGACCCTCGAAATCGCTTATTTAGAGAGTTTGTCCGCGTAGTCTCTGAAATACGTCCTTGGTATGTTGTCATGGAAAACGTACCGGGAATATTGACTATACAAAAAGGAGCTGTTAAGCAAGCGATTTGTGAGGCTTTTCAGGAAATTGGCTATCCCCACGTTTCCGTTGCTGTTCTGGAATCCGCAACCTATGGAGTCCCGCAAATCCGCCCGCGAGCCATTTTTATTGCCAATAGATTCGGGATGCCAAACCCCTATCCGAAGCCGCAATTGTTGCCAGAACAATACAAAGCGATTGAGTCAGCAATTGATGATTTACCAGAGTATACTCCCATACCAGAAATTAACCATGAATGGACTCGTCATTCTGTTCAGTATATGGAAAGACTTGCTAAAGTTCCACCAGGTGGTTCTTTGTATGAAAGCTACGCAGATGCTTTCAAACGACAGTATCCGGGAAAACCGAGTATGACTGTTAAAGAAAATCATGGTGGCACTCATATTCATCCTTATCTTAATCGTGTTATTTCAGCTCGCGAAATGGCTAGATTGCAAAGTTTCCCGGATTCATTTATTTTTGAAGGTTCAATGAAAAAGGCAATGTGGCAAATTGGAAATGCCGTGCCGCCGCGATTAGCAGAGTGTATCGGTTTTGCACTTATTCCATATTTGGCTGATATTGCACTTAACAAGCCTAGCTTAGTTAATAAGTTCCTGTTCCAGAAATCTTAAATTAGTAAAAAACGTAAGCGCATCTCAGCTTGCTATTAATGATTTTGTCTGACTCAGAAGTTCATTAGCCTTCTCTTTCAACTTATCTACCTGTAATTTATCATTACCTACTGAAAATGATTCAAGCGCTTGCTTTAATTCTTTCAGGGTTTCTAAAGGTAAAGCTTGAGCTTTTAGTGATTGCTCCAAATCCTTGCTATAATCACCTAGAATAGAGTCTAGATCATCAAAGTACCTTTTAATTTGTTGCTCCAATGATTGCTCAATCAATCGGTTAGATTGTTCTTGAATTTCTGCGATTTTATTGTCAAAAAATTTAACTATTTCAGCCTTGAAAAGGATTAGGTTAACTCTATATATTTCTTTATATAGAAGTTTGTCTAAGTCCACACGGAACCAAGAAAAAAAGGTGCTAACTCCACCATAAATTGCGCTCAGTATTGGACTGTTAGCTACCATTGCCACTAAACGAGCAGCAAACTGCACCAACAAACCATCAAATGCTCCTTCTAACAATGCTGTGAGTAAATCAGATAATCCATACCCTCTGAATTCAAGATCCGGGGTATTCACTTCTATGTACATATCAACTAGCTTGAGTATATCTGGCTTAAAAATAACATCAAAATCTCTTTTTAACCGATCTTGAGCGCGTTCAATAATAGGCTTAGTTTCATTATCTAGTGACTCGGATAATTTTTTAATCCTGCCTTGAGTCTGTGTATCCGTCTGTTTACAAGCGACATCCAATTGACGTTCAATAATTTGCTTCGCCGAAGCTGCTATTTGCTCAGCGAATAGCTTGGCATCTTGCTTACTATCAAATTCAAATTCATCCTTATCTCTATTAAACCTATTGGATATGTCGTCCCACAAATTGGAAAATACTTTTATAGCAGAATCTAAAACATACTTTTTCAATAGTGTGTCAAGTTCGTTTTTTACGTCTTTTTTGAGGTTTTCTAGGTTGGCGTTTACCGTTTCCTTTATTTGCTTTTTTGTTTGGGCAACCTCTTCATCTAGATTCGGACGGCAAGCAGCTAGACTAGAAAGCTCTTTGTTAAGATCCTTAATTGCTTGCTCGAGCTTTTCAGCATTACTGTTAATGTAAGTCAGGTCATTTTTTGCATTATTACATAAATCATTTAGATGAGTAAGACAACGATTCAATGCAAACTCCATACAGCGGGGGGCAACTTGTAGCAAAATTACATTAATTGCTTCTTCCAGAAAAGATGCAAACTTTGATGCTTCCCAAAGTTTTACCGCTTTCTTTTGTAATTTCTCTACAGTTGCATCCTTCAGTTCATCCTCCCAATCAACAGTCCATACTTCTCTAGCTAATGCTTCGGCAGCTTCAGGATCTTTAATATCTTGACTACTGAGAGATGATTGACGGAGAAAATCTTTAGCGCAGAATGCTTGCCTAGCAGAAACTTCAAATACGCGGTCTGTGTTGGCCAGTTCGAGGTTATTAGCAACAAATTGTTTTACCATTTCGGTATCTATGTCACCTCGACGACGCTCATCGATTTTATTAACTAAAACATATAAATTTTCTTGACTGCTTGTTCTAATAACTTTGTGAACTTCTGCTTTAATCTTTTCGGCTGCTTCAGCCCTCAATTCAGTGAAATTAAGGACAAGTAGCACAAGTTGGCTACGCTTAAGTTGCTTGGAAACTACAATTTCTAATTTTTCGCTGACTCCGGCTTCGCTTGGCCCTGGCGTATCAACGATTACAAGATTACCTAGCTTCTCTAGTTGTTGATTTTGCTGTGTTCTGAAAAAAGGAGTTTCGATAGATGGAATGTCATTGTCATTGAGCAACTGGAGAGGATCTTGATCTTGGGATACTGCCAAAATGTTGCAAAGACGGATAATATGATTCAACTCTGTCAGGATCTTGTTGATATTCTTACTGCCAGAAATTTCTTCGGAAATTCCAAAATCTGTATCACTGTGGATTTCTTGGAGTAAACTTGCTAAATGCGGATATTCACCAGTATGATTAAGAACTTCTTCCATCCCTTTCTGCTCAATTTCCTGCCTGATAGCATCCAATGCTTTCTTAAATGCTGCACAAATTCTAGGACTCAATTTTAGAATCGGCTCTGCTGCATTTTCTTTCAATACAATCTCTGTTGGCAGTGTGGTCATCGCTGTAGCAGAACTTGGCAGGAGTTCTTGACCAATAATGGCATTAATAATTTTGGATTTGCCAGCATTCATCGGTGCGGCAATAGCCATTCTGAGTTTTAGGTGTGTGACTGTACCAATCTCCTTTGCAATTTCCTGTTGATATATCTGGTACTTGTTTTCTGAGCTATCCTCAGACTTAAGTTCTTTGCTAGCGCGACCCATCAGAGTGCTAACTTCTTGTAACAGGGCAATCACCTGTCTTTGCAGGTCTTGGACATTTGGGTTGGAGGCTTGAGAAGTCATAGGGTTTTTAGTTGGTGTTTATGGTGAATGGTAGCAGAGATTGTATAACAACTTTAAGCCATTTGTAGTCGTTTCCCCAACGTGTAAGCTTCTGGTAGATGTTTGCCATCTTCTTGATAAAGTTCAATCAATGTTTCTAACAATTCTTGTCCGTGTTTTGCCGCTTCTTCGTAAGTGTGTCCGTGAGTGCAAGGCTGCATGACATCGGTAAACTCAGGTAAACTGACAACAAAAAGTTGATCTTCTTCTGACCACTGGATAATGATACTGTAATGGCTATTCATTCTTCTATCTCCTTCAGCTTCTGTAAATCAGAAATTACTCTTTTTTCGTGATAATTGGGTGCATCATCACCATCATTACCTGATAGTGTAATTTTTTCAGGTAATAATGGGTGTTCCCATACAGTGTGACTGCCTTTTCCCTGTCTGTAAGTAAAGCCTGCTTTTAGTAATAGGCTTTTCAATTCTCTGATTTTTTTAGGCATGAGTGATGCCAGCTATTGAGGTTTAGGATATTATAGCCGATCGCCCAAACGACAAAAACCGAGTTGATTTAAGAAACCGGGTTTTCACCAAATCTGCGGGCTGAAACAAAGTATTTTCGTAAAAAACCCGGTTTCTGGGCTCCTTGGCTCTTGCATCCCCGCGCAGATGTACAATAAGACGATCGCATTCCCCAACTCCCACCGTGATAGAGCGCTACACTTTGCCCGAAATGGGCAACATCTGGACTGAAACCGCCAAACTCAAAAGCTGGCTGCAAGTAGAAATCGCTGTCTGCGAAGCTCAAGCCGAACTCGGCTACATTCCCGCCGCCGCAGTCGAAGAAATCAAAGCTAAGGCTAATTTTGACCCGAAACGAGTCCTCGAAATTGAAGCCGAAGTCCGCCACGACATGATCGCATTCTTGACAAATGTCAACGAATATGTAGGCGATGCCGGCCGCTACATTCACCTCGGCTTAACCAGTTCCGATGTGCTCGATACCGCTTTGGCGCTGCAATTAGTCGCCAGCGTCAATATCTTGTTAGAACGTGTCGAAGAATTGAGTCAAGCTATTCGCTATCAGGCGCAACAGCATCGCAATACCGTGATGGTCGGCCGATCGCACGGAATTCACGCCGAACCCATCACCTTTGGCTTTAAACTAGCAGGATGGCTGGCAGAAGTCTTTCGCAACCGCGCCCGATTAGTGAATTTGCGATCGTCCATAGCAGTCGGCAAAATCTCCGGCGCAGTCGGAACCTATGCTAATATCGATCCGCGAATAGAAGCGATCGCCTGTCAAAACCTCGGACTCGAACCGGATACCGCATCGACTCAAGTAATTTCGCGCGATCGACACGCCGAATACGTGCAAACCTTAGCACTCTTAGCAGCATCGATCGAGCGTTTTGCAGTAGAAATCCGCAACCTGCAACGCACCGACGTTCTCGAAGTCGAAGAATTCTTTTCCAAAGGGCAAAAAGGCTCATCCGCCATGCCCCACAAACGCAACCCGATTCGATCGGAAAGACTGACAGGAATGGCGAGAATCGTCCGCGCCAACGCCGTCGCAGCCTTAGAAAACGTTGCACTTTGGCACGAACGAGACATCTCTCACAGTTCCGTAGAACGGATGATTTTGCCCGACAGTTCTACAGTAACTCACTTCATGTTAGTAGAAACCACAGACTTAGTAAAACACCTGCTAGTCTATCCCGAAAACATGAAGCAAAACATGAACCTTTACGGCGGAGTCATCTTCAGCCAGCGCGTGATGTTAGCCTTAGTAGAAAAAGGCACCAGTCGCGAAGACGCATACAAAATTGTGCAATCTTGTGCTCACGAAGCTTGGAACAAACCGGGCGGCAATTTCTACAATTTAATAGCTAAGGACGATCGGGTAACAGCTAAGATGACCACCAAAGAAATTGATGATTGTTTCGATCCGCAGTATCAATTGAGGCACTTAGATTTAGTGTATCAGCGCTTGGGAATTTGAGGAAAATTAACAATTAAATCAGATCGATCATTCTCGTGCTTGTCGGATAGTCGGACAGTCCCACAGTCGGACAGTCCGCCGGGGGTTGAAACCCCCGTCTCATAGCGAAAGTCGGTTAAAACCGACTGAAACACTCATAAAATAAAAGTTTTAGAGAAATATTTCAGTCCTCATAGCGAGGACTTTAGCTATGAGACAGGGGTTTCAACCCCTGTCGGTCTGGCGGGCTGGCAGACAAGACGAAAAACCCGAAAATCCCCCAAGATATGAATTGTGAAAACCCATATAAAACCTCAAATTAACAGAGTTATGAAAATTAGTAGATTTACAAGATATCTAATTGTATTCATCCTCGTATTACTATCTACAACCACCCTAAATTATACAAGATCGATTCGCGCCCAGGAGCCGCCACAAGTGCAAATTACCCAACCAGAACCAAACCCAGTAGTACCTGAAAGTATTTTCATGAGTCAACTTCCCAGTTCGGCGCGACTGGTTGACATCCGCAGCGTAAATCCCAACATTCGCCTCGATATCCGATACGCCACTACTAACAATTTCTTGAAACGAAAGCTTTACCCTATATCGAAATGCGCTTTGAGAAGTTCTGTTGCTCAAAAGTTAGCGCTAGTTCAAACAGATTTGGAAAAAATCGGATTGGGTTTGAAAGTTTACGATTGCTACAGGCCTTTCTCTGTGACTAAGCAAATGTGGCAAGCTTGGCCAGATCCGCGCTATGTTGCTAATCCTGCTAGGGGTTCGCGGCACAATCGCGGTGCTGCTATTGATTTGACTTTAGTCGATCGCACCGGCAAAGAATTGGAAATGCCAACACCTTACGATGATTTTACCGAAAAAGCTCACGGAGATTATCAAGGTGGCAGCGCGGAATCTCGGAAAAATCGTCAAGTGCTTAAGGAGGCGATGAAAAAACACGGATTTATCGGTATCACAACTGAATGGTGGCACTTTGATTCGGAAGATTGGCAGAAGTTTGCGATTCTTGATATCTCACTTTCCGAGATTCCTTAATTATACTATTTATTAAAAGTCGCAGATTCGGGTAGGACACGGCACGGCTCATTGGTGACAACTTAAGACTGAAACCCTTGATAAATATCTGTTTTACCTGAGTCTAGATCCCCCTAAATCCCCCTTAAGAAGGCTAGGGGTTGACTTTGAGAAGACTCTTGTCCCCCCCTTCGTAGGGGCGGTGCCCCCGTGCCCGCCCGCTCGCTAGGGGGGATCTGAGCTTAATACTCAAACACCAGTCTGTGATTGGGTTTGACGTTAAGTTGTCACGAATGGGCACTCCCGTGTCCTTACAGATATCAGGAAAATTATCGCAATTTAACCGAAAATTCGTATTCGTATCCCCGAAAATTAGAGTCTAATTGTAATGTGTAATTGCCTGTTACTGGGACTTTTCCAGTCCACTCTGTTTCATTGCCTTGATAAGGATCTCCTGCTAAAAGTTTGCCACGAGGAGTTATAATTTGCGGGAAAACATCTTTCCGACTCCTAACAGTCATTGTTTGACCTTTTCGGGCGCGAATCCGGTAAGAGTGGGTGCCGCCGCCGATAATTCGACCTTTAACAATTGCCTCATCTCCTCCCGGCCGAAAATTAATCTGCTGGGTGACGTTAGAACAACTGCTTTCGGTGCGGTTTTTGGCAATCCAACCGGGCGGATCGGTAATTCGCAGCCAACCGTTTTGTTCTTCGGCGACTGAAACAAAGGTATTATTTTTGAGTTTTCCTACTATGTTGCTGCCCCTTACTTGCGGGATCGATCGCACATTTAGCGGTGGATTCGGATCGCTGACTACAGCTTGGCTGATTTTACAACCCGAATTTGGCGGTGTGACAACGACTGGCTCAACTTTTGATCCAGGGATTCCTGCAACTACCGAGGATTGAAGTGCTGGTGTTTTGGCTGGTTGAGATTGAGATGGGGGAGATTGTGCTGCCTGGGTTTGTGCTTGCAGAGGTTCTGGTTGCGGAGATTCAGGGTTGTTCGTCGGCCCTGCAATCTGGTTTGTGGTGGATGTCGGTGATTCACCGAGGGGAGGATTGGATTGTTTCATCGCACCCGACTGTATAGTGGCAACAGCTACTCCCACCGCTGTTGCCAGTCCTGCTAAGCTTATTGTGATGATTTGACGCTTCGTAAATGACATAAAAAACCCTCTCTGTATCTATACTAATAATTTTTGTTTGGGAGTTGAGGCGATCGCCAGTTAATTTATAGTGGAAATACCTAGTGCGGGCCACAGGGTCATTCGATTTTAGATTTTAGATTTTGGATTTTGGATTGACTTGCGCGAGATAAATTCGGGGGCTGGAGGATTTTAGATTTGAGATTTTGGATTGATTCCACGGATAAATCACGTGGCGGGTACCACCTTTGAAATTCTTGGTCAGGATTTTTAGATAAAATTTCAGATCCATAATTGTCGCAATAATTTGAGTCAATATATACTGGACGCCTATACTGATGGTAATCTTGCTCTGGGTTATTTGCGCGAAAATTTGCGAAGGTAAGCGTTCAGCGCGAGGTACATAAAATGTCAAAATTGATTCCTCTGAGATTACAACCGCCTCGCGATCGATTGTTGGAGGAGGTGAAGCAGGAAGTCCAAGCAGGCCTCGCGCAGTCTTTGCACGCTGCTGTGCTGGCTAACCTCAGTCAAGACTCGTCGCCTGTTGGTGTTAACCGCTGTTGGGATGTGGAAGTGAAAGCGGGGAACCGTCCGAGTTTTCGGCTTCCTCCCAAAGCCAGCATTGCTAAAGTGTTCGATCGCACCGGTGGCAAATTGGTAATTTTGGGAGCGACGGGTGCAGGCAAAACTACGACGCTGCTAGAATTAGCTCGCGTGTTAATTTCCCGCGCCCAAAAAGATGCTAGTTTTCCAGTACCAGTGCTGTTTGAACTCGGATCGTGGAAAGCAGAATCCGGGGCGATCGCCGATTGGTTAATTGCTCAACTTCAGTTCAAATACGGCATCTCTCCTGCTGTCGGCAAAAAATGGCTGACCGAACAACAATTGCTGCCTCTCCTCGACGGCTTGGACGAAGTGGAAACCCACCGCCAAAATATCTGCATTCAAGCAATCAATCAGTTTGTTGAAAGCGAATTTAAGCCAAAACATTTAGTAGCTTGCAGCAGTTTTGAAGCTTACAAAAACTGCGATACTAGATTTCGCCTGCAAGCAGCGGTTTTATTGAAACCTTTAACAGAAACTAAAATTCAAAATTATCTGCTAGAAGCCAGAAGCCGCGAACTTTGGTACAGCATTGAGCATGAGCCGGAGTTGTTGAAATTGGCAAAAGTTCCCTTACTTCTAAGCATGATGGCTCTGGCTTACGACGATATTTTAATTGAAGCTTGGAAGCGCATAACTTCCGCAGAAGAACAGCGCAAATATCTGTTAACTGCCTATATTCGCCACCAAATCACCGGGCAAGTCAAGCAGTATCCCAGAGGTAAGGAACTGCGGCCGGAACAAATTCGCCACTGGCTGGGATGGTTGGCGAGAAGGATGGAACAGCAAGGAATTCAAGAATTTTACCTCGATCGCATACCCTCTAGCTGGCTTCAAACAGAGGAGCAGCGGCGCAAGTATCAGTTTGGAGTTAAGCTGGTTGGCGGGCTGATTTGGGTGATTTTGGGATTAATTGCCAGCCTAGTCTCCGGGTCGATTTGGGGAATAATTGCGGGTGCTGTTGCTGCGGTAATTAGTGCTTTGTTGCCGGGAATTCCGGGGATTGAAAGTTTTATATTGCGCCTGGTGCTGTGGTCGAACGGCTACATTCCTTGGGATTACAAGCGTTTTCTCGATGCTGCCACCGATCGCTTGTTGCTGCAAAAAACTGGCGATCGGCGTTATCGATTTATTCACGATTTACTGCAAAAACATTTTGCTGAAATTAGTCATTAGTAATTAGTTATTCGTTAGTTGTTATGTGGAGTTGCCAAATTAATGAGCTATTAAGTAAGCCTCGCTCAAAAAAACCGAATATCCCGAACCCCTACTTCTAGAGGAAGTCCGGGTTCTAAGAGAAGGTTAGTGGTATTTTTGCCATTTGAAATAGCTGGAGGGCAGTAAATTCTAATCCATCAAAAAGTGGATCTGTTAATAGGGTATCTCCCATATAAGTCTGCGGTGCTGCATCGGGGTAAAAAACTGTAATGCTTCTCGCCTTGCTATCTACTACCCAAACCCGCAAAACCTTAGCATCTAAATAATCTCTCGCTTTAGCAGCTAACTGACCGAAAGTTTGTTCGGGTGAAATAATTTCTATGACTAATTCGGGGGCTACAGGACAAGCTTCATCTTGATTCCAGTCGGGAGATAAGCGTTGGTAAGAAACATATAAAAGATCGGGTACTGGCACCCAGTCTCGCCCAAGTCTGGTTAATCTTACCGCCCATTCTACACCAATTTCTCCCCGTTCCTCACCCCACTGTTCGAGGATTTTTATTAGGCTTCTGGTGAGGCGAGAATGAAATTTTTTAGGTGACATCTTCGGTACTGCTTGCTCGTCAATAAGTTCGTAGGTAATATCGCCTTCTCCTTCGGGAAGAGTGAGAAACTCTTCCAGAGTGAGTTGAGTTTTTGTCTGGAGCATAATATTCCTCTGCTGTGGGCAGGCAAGTTAGTATTATTTTAACTTAAATATTAATTGACATAATACAAATGTTATGATAAAGATTGGCAAAATCTCAGGTTTTAACTGCCGAATTTGCGATCGACTCCTAGATCGACACCCCCAAAAGGTTAATATTCTAGTCTGACCCTCCTGCAATCATTGCTTAACCTCCTATGGCAGAAACCTTACTTTTCAACGCCCTCCGCGAGGCGTTAGACGAAGAAATGGCCCGCGACTCCGCCGTATTCGTACTCGGCGAAGACGTAGGCCAATACGGCGGTTCCTACAAAGTCACCAAAGACCTCTACAACAAATACGGCGAACTTAGAGTGCTCGACACCCCGATCGCCGAAAATAGCTTTACAGGCATGGCAGTAGGCGCAGCAATGACGGGGCTGCGGCCGGTCATCGAAGGCATGAACATGGGCTTTTTGCTGCTGGCCTTCAACCAAATTTCCAACAATGCCGGAATGCTGCGCTACACATCGGGCGGCAACTTCAAAATGCCAATGGTAATTCGTGGGCCCGGCGGTGTGGGCCGGCAACTCGGCGCCGAACACTCCCAGCGCTTAGAAGCATATTTCCAAGCAGTACCGGGTTTGAAAATAGTTGCCTGTTCGACTCCCTACAACGCCAAAGGACTCTTAAAATCAGCCATCCGCGACGATAACCCCGTTCTGTTTTTCGAGCACGTTCTTCTTTACAACCTCAAAGAAAATTTGCCAGAAACAGAATATTTAGTGCCACTGGACAAAGCAGAAATTGTGCGATCGGGCAAAGATGTCACCATCGTGACATATTCGAGGATGCGGCACCACGTCATGCAAGCCGTGCCCGCCCTGGTAAAAGAAGGTTACGATCCAGAAGTAATCGACCTAATTTCTCTCAAACCCCTGGACATGGAGACCATCGGCGCATCCATTCGCAAAACTCACAAAGTAATTATTGTAGAGGAGTGCATGAAAACAGGAGGCATCGGTGCCGAACTAATTGCCTCAATCAGCGATCGATTTTTTGACGAACTCGACGCACCAGTTTTGCGCCTGTCTTCACAAGATATTCCCACACCTTACAACGGCAATTTGGAAAGACTGACAATTGTCCAGCCCAATCAAATTGTCGAAGCAGTCCAAAAAATGGTAGCTTTGCGAGTATAAATAGTGATTAGTCAGTAGTCATTGGTTGACTGTTGACTGTTGACTGTTGACTGATGACTGTTGACTGATGACTGATGAGTGATGACTAAAATCTGCCAACCGCCAACTGCCAACTGCCAACTGCCAACTCACCAATGACTAATAATTAAATATGCAAAAACAACGTTCCCTATTAGCCCTAATTTTTGTTCTAATCATCGCCGCCATTACTGTAATAGTAACAATTCCGACGCGGCTGGGATTAGACTTGCAAGGAGGGTCGCAACTCACAATTCAAGTAAAAACTACCCCCACAATTCCCAAAATTGACCAGGGAATGTTAGAAGCAGTGCGGCGGATTGTCGAAAACCGCGTCAACGGTTTGGGTGTTTCCGAAGCATTAGTCCAAACAGTAGGAGAAGACCAAATTCTCGTGCAGTTGCCAGGAGTAAATGACCCGCAGCAAGCAGAACGAGTTTTGGGCGGCACGGCCAAGCTAGAATTTCTGGAACAACTGCCAGGAACAGAAGCACAATTAGCCATTGAAAGGCAGTTGCAGCAGGAATTGCTCGCCAAACAAGAAGAATTGAAAATTAGCCCGAATGAGGCAGCAATTAAAGAAAATCAGGCTGCTTTGAAAAGAAGCAATGAGGCGATCGCCAAACTCTTCAAAAGCAGCGGCCTCGGCGGCGAAAACCTCAAAGACGCTCAACCTCAACCCTTGGCTTCTGGGAACAACTGGAACGTTGCTCTTGTTTTCGATACCAAAGGAGGCGAACTCTTTGCCCAACTCACTAAAAATTTAGCAGGCACTGGACGCAGTATCGGTATTTTCCTAGACGACAGAATGATCAGTTCTCCAGTCGTCGGCGTTGAATTTGCCCAAACAGGAATTACTGGTGGAAGTGCCGTAATTCAAGGCAACTTTACAACGCAAGAAGCCAACGATTTAGCAGTGCAATTGCGGGGCGGCGCTTTGCCGGTACCGGTCGAAATTGTAGAAAACCGCACCATCGGCGCTAGCTTGGGTAAAGACAGCATTCAAAGCAGTATTAACGCAGGTATCGGCGGCTTAGTTTTAGTCTTGATTTTCATGGTTGCCTACTATCGACTCCCCGGCGTAATTGCCAATATTGCGCTGTTAATTTATGCTCTATTAACTTGGGCAGCTTTCGTGCTTTTGGGAGTGACATTAACGCTGCCGGGAATAGCTGGTTTTGTGCTCAGCATCGGGATGGCTGTGGATGCTAACGTGCTGATTTTTGAGCGCACGCGGGAAGAGTTGCGGGCGGGGAAATCGCTTTATCGATCGGTAGAATCTGGTTTTTACCGCGCTTTTTCCAGCATTTTAGACGGTAACGTCACAACAGTTATTGCTTGTGCTGCTTTGTTCTGGTTGGGCGCGGGTTTAGTTAAAGGGTTTGCTGTAACTCTGGCATTGGGGGTGGGAGTGAGTATGTTTACTGCGCTCACTTGCAGCCGCACTCTGCTGTTCGTAGTATTGAGCTTTCCAGCATTGCGGAAACCTCAGTGGTTCTGTCCCGATTTGTCGAAAACTGCTAATAGTTAACTGTTGACTGTTGACTGTTGACTGTTGACTGTTGACTGTTGACTGTTGACAGTTAACTTCTTCCTTCCTTCTTACATCCGTTACATCCGTTAAGCTGAGGCGCATCTAAATTTGACAATCAAATTCGAGCAAATTCTTGTGGGGTGGGCGTCCCGCCCGCCCAAAAATACAATTTAGATGCGTAACAGCTTACACAATCCGTTGCCGAACTTCCCTCTTCCTTCAAATTATGAAATTCAGTGTAATCAAACAACGATCGCTCTGGTGGAGTATTTCCGCCGCTATAATCCTCGCAGGTATAGTGTCGATGGCGATTTCTTGGACTCGTCCCGACATCCGCGCACCGCTGCGCCCCAGTTTGGACTTTATCGGCGGCACTCGGCTGCAATTTGAACTGGACTGCACGAAACCGGAAAATTGTAAACCCATCGATATTGCTGCTGTCCGTGAAGTCCTGGACACCCAAGGTTTAGGTGGCAGCAGCCTTCAAGTTATCGGCAAAGAACAGCGCGGTTTGTCACTGCGAACAAAAACTTTGGATGTCGAACAGCGGACTAATTTGCAAACAGCTTTGAGCGAAAAGATAGGCGCTTTTTCTCCTCAATCTACTCAAATTGATACGGTTGGGCCTACCCTCGGTAAACAATTATTTACTTCGGGATTGTTGGCTTTATTCCTTTCCTTTGCTGGAATTACGGTTTATCTAACGTTCCGCTTTCAGTTGGATTATGCCTTTTTTGCTTTCGTTGCTCTCTTCCACGACGTGTTGGTTACTCTTGGTGTTTTCTCGTTTTTGGGTTTAGTTCAAGGAGTGGAAGTTGACAGCTTATTTGTTGTCGCTCTCTTGACAATTATCGGTTTTTCTGTTAACGATACAGTGGTAATTTACGATCGCGTGCGCGAAGTAATTAAGCTAAATCCGGGACAGTCGATCGATCAAATTGTCGATGATGCTGTCATGCAGACCCTGGGAAGGTCAATTAACACGACGATGACCACGCTGCTGACATTGTTTTCAATCTTTTTGTTTGGCGGCGAAACCCTCAAATACTTTGCTTTAGCATTGATTGTCGGCTTTATTGCGGGTGCGTATTCGAGTATTTTCATTGCCAGTACGCTGCTAGCTTGGTGGCGCAGTCGCCCGGGCCAGTCTATTCCCGTCCCCGCAGAAGGAATCAACCAGTCAGAGGAAGTTTAATTGACTGTTGACGGTTAACTGGTGACGGTTAACTGTTGACGGTTAACTGTTGACTGACTAATAATAAATCATCAATAACCAATGACAAATGACAAATAACAAATAACAAATGACTACTGACCAAACTTTTGAAATTGAAGTCCAAAGGCTTCACAAACTAACAGTTTACGGCCGCTGGTTAACTGTGATATTGCTGTGGATTAGCATCGGTTCTTTGAGCATTTGGAGTTTGCGCCGCGAAATCGCTTTGTGGTTAGAACACTTCACTTGGGCGGCGGTGCGCTACGGTTTATCTTTTAATCGTTGGCCCACTCTCGGTTTGGGTTTGTGCTTGGGAATGACTTTAGCTGTTCTAACTTGGCAAAGTCGCAATATGGTGCGAGGATTGCCCCTGCGGGAAAAACAGGGTTTGGAACAACAAGTTCGCCGCATTCGCCAACAGGGGCCGAGTCATCCTTTGTGGAAGTGGGTTTGCAAAGGTTCACCGTAGCTGACGGGCTTTATTCTTTAGTCTCAAGCCAGAGGAACGAAAGTTTGACAAGAAGCGGTTTCAACCGCCGATTCCCTAACTTTTATTGCTTCTTCCATCTTCCATCTTCCATCTTCCATCTTCCTTCTTCCTTCTGTTGTATCACGCAAAGCGAGGCAAAATATGTGCTAGGGAAGACTGTTGAAGTGGAATTTCGATCGCAAATTCGGCTCCTTTTCCCGGTTCCGAAAAGCACTTCAATTCCCCGCCGTGTTGGTTGACAACAATTTCATAGCTAATCGACAGTCCCAAACCCGTTCCTTGGCCGACCGGCTTAGTAGTAAAGAAAGGGTCAAACAACCGCTTCCGAACATCTTCTGTCATCCCCGGGCCGTTGTCATAAATTTTAATTATTACCTTTTTTTTATCAATTAACTCCGTGCAAATCCGAATCGTAGGAATCAGGCGGGTAGAGTTAGAAAGTGATGATTGAGTCGTTGTATAAGACTGCTTTTGCTCGCATGATTGCGACTTTTTCTGGCTTTTTTTATCGATATTTTCGTATTTATTAGACTCAACAAGAGCGTAAATTGCATTAAGTAAAATATTCATAAATACCTGATTTAGCTGTCCGGGATAGCACTGCACCAGTGGCAAGTCGCTGTATTCTTTGTGAATTTCGATCGCCTCCTGCCCCGGTTTCCCTTTAAGCTGGCTTTGCAACAGCATAATCGTGTTGTTGATACCGTCGTGAATGTTGACCTGCTTCATTTCAGCTTCGTCTAATCTGCAAAAATTCCGCAGCGACAAAACGATGTCGCGCACTCTTTCTGCACCTTGCTGCATGGAATTTAAGACTCTTGGCAAGTCTTCTAGCAAATAATCGAGTTCGATTTTTTCAGCTTCCGCTGCAATTTCCGGTATGAATTCGGAACACTGCTGCCTGTAGATGTTGAGCATCTGCATTAAAGCTTGCGTGTATTCTTTAGCGTGGTGCAAATTGCTGTAGATAAAGCCGATAGGATTGTTGATTTCGTGAGCTACTCCTGCTACTAACTGCCCCAAAGAAGACATTTTCTCTGTTTGAATTAGTTGAGTTTGAGTGCGCTGAAGTTCCAGCAGTGCAAGTTCGAGCTGTTGGGCTTGATGTCTCAATTGCGCTTGCGACTCGCGCATCGCTACGGTTGATAACTCGTGAATTTGCAACTGAGAAAGCAGCAGTTGGTGTACGTCTAAAAGTTTGTAAGTTTCCGGTTCTACTTGTACTACAATTGGTTCGTGGATTAGTTCGGGCGATCGCTCCAAAGACTGCCGCACTGCTGTCATAATTGAGGTGTCGCGATCGAGAACCAACATATCAGTTTTAGTAAAGCGGTAGAGTATGAACAAAGGCTGTTGAGAAAATAACTCCAAGCTGTAGGGGCGGCTCATGTGTTCAAAATAACGCCGCCGCGAAATCATCCCTATAAACTTTCCTTGCTGAGTGATGATGATGCCGGGAACTAAAGGGTTTGCTTGAAAAATTTTAGCAACTTCGTCCCCCGGACACTCAGATTCTAGGAGAAAGTCGTACAGGGTTAATTCCTGTAGAGTCGATCGCAAACCAAGCGGCGATTTTAGGGGACTCAACCCGTCAGTTTCATACACTGCTCCCTCCTTTGGTAATTGGCAGTTGCGGTTGGCTGCTGGAGTCTTGCCTACTATTTAGAATGCCTTTTCAACTCTTTTTATAGCTTAGTTATCAACTTCCCTCTGCTCCCTCGAATCCAGTTAATTCAGCAGGATTATTTTTTGCCTTAAATCCTGCTGGTGTCCCCCGAAACGATATTGCAGGTTAGATTGATTTAACAGCAGACACCCCTTTGAAACCTGACTATGTATTGAATTTTATATATCCAAGATTTTACTAATCCGAATATAACAGTCATAACTATTTTTAATGTTTGATGACATTAATTTGGTTCAGATGGATAGACATCTGCGACCTGTGCCAGTACATTTGCTATTACCCCTTGCGTAAAATTATATTACAATAAGACAACAATAGCGACAAATCGGCTGCCGATCGCCCGATTGTAAAATTCAGGCAAAACTGGTTTCCGGCAATTGCCCATAAATCTCAATTGTCAGTTTTTTTGCACAAATGCCGATCGCACTCAACCCGAAGATTGTATTGTAGGTAGTCTTCCAGCCAGGGACAGCCGATTGCGAGCAATTTGTCAAGTTCGGCAGCTTATACTTTAGCCACATCGACACTCCAAAGCCTCACCGAGTAAATTTTTCCCGGCAGATGCTAAAGTTGTGCGATCGCAACTAAAACTCATGCTCCACACATCCGCTTGATGTTCCTTAAAAATTTGCAGAAAAGTACCGTCTGGCTGCCAATTTGATATTTAAATTCTCTCGCTGGAAAATCAGAGACGGAGAATCAAGAGGAAGCAGAAGGAAATAATTGTATTTTACCCGACTTTTCTCCAACCTCCACTTCACTTTGAGGAAGTTGGTTTGGTTGCGATAATCTTTCGATCATTATTACTTCTCCTCCCCCTTGATTTTAGGCAATTCTCATTAGAAACTCTAAGATGTTGATTTGAGGAACCTCCGGGGGTGGGGTTTGGTTGGGCGATCGCACTGAGCTAAATTGAAATGACTTTTGAGGAAAGTAAGCGACGGTTTCCATGTGCGGTTTCCCGAACGAGAGGTGGTAACTATATACACGGCGGGGCGATCGTACTTTCAGTACAATGTCAGTATTTCAACCTGTACACCTGTTGAGTCTGAGTCTCTGAGAGTGTGAAAGTCGCTCTCATCCTTTCCTTGTCTGGATTGGAAGTTTTTCAAGGGTTAGGCTGTGCGAGGGTTAGAAGCAGACAGTTAACTAAACGGCACAAGGGAAGTCGGCCGCTAACGCCCACTGAGGAAGGAGTTTAGACTCTCACCGTCAAATCTCAATAGAGAAAAGCACCATAGCACCCCCAGCAATATCACCCAAAAGAATGATTGATAGAAAAAAAGTTGCGTGTTATATTTTAATATAATTCTATACAAAAATACTTTTACCTAAAAGGAGAACAAAAAATGGACACACCTACAGATCGCGAACAAGAACCAGTCGGGACAAGAGAACTAGAATCAATACCTGTATCTGAAAAAGTTTCGTCCCAAAAAGTTACTGAGGTTAATTTTGAAACGACTCCTTTAGAAACCCCTGCTTATACTCAGGAAAAAGTTAGCGTCGAAGAGGTAAAAATTAACGGCGACGATTTGGTTGCTAAAGTTAAAGAATTGATTCACGAAGGAAATATCCGCCGCATCATTATCAAAAATGAAGAGGGACGGATCTTAGTAGAAGTTCCTTTGACAGTGGGAGTAGTCGGTGGAGTCATCGGTGCGGCATTGTTTCCCGTCATTGCAGCAGTGGGAGCGATAGGTGCATTAGTCGCTCACATGACCATCATCATTGAAAGAACAGAATAAAAAAAATTCAGTTGTTAGTAAGGCTCCTGTCCGGTTAATTTCCCGTAATCAAGCTTCTTGGTAGTGAGTACGACTATCCTCTCTTGATAGATGAGAAAAAAGTTGTCTTTATTACTAAAAACTTAATTGTGGTTATCTAACCGGACTTAAACACATTTCAAGCACAAACTGGCTTTATAAATATAGCAATCCTTGCAGGAGTCCTAATTTTTTTTACGACTCCTGCAAGGATTGCTATCTGCTTGCAGAGTAAGCATTATAAATAACTCATTTAGCCGATATTCTTTGTGGAAGTATGGCTAATTCTATGCCTTTGGGGACTTGGGAATCACTCTAAGGGTAGAGCCTGGTTAATACCTTAACAAGTTACATTGGATACAAATGAAGGAAAAACCAAAAGTTCTCTAAACTCCCTAAGCAGAAAGCTGTTAAGCATTTAAACTCATGAGCCAAACACCCAACGCTTACACCTGAATCTTGACAGTAAATCGAAATAAGTGATTTAAATGCTCAACAGCTTAGCTCAAGTTTTCCAACCAGAGCATCTCCTACAGACAAATATTTTTTGAATAGTGGTGGCGAAGATAATTATGAAACCTAACGAAGAAAATAGCTCTAGCCGTGAAATTCATCAAGAAGTTCACACAGATGCAACTAACGGTCACGTCAGTACAACGCGAACCACTACAAGTGTTCCGAGTACAACTGCGAAGGCTTCTAAAGAAGCAGCTCATCACCAAGGTTATGTACAGGGTGAAATGGCCGAAAATCACCGCCAAGTTGGAGTCCAAGAAGTCCGCGATAACGAGAATGCAGGTCGCGGGTTACTGTTAGGAATTCTTCTTACTTCTTTGGTAGGCTTAGTTCTCGGCAGTGTATATTACTTCAATCGGGGTGAGGAGGCTCCTACTCCTACTGCTGCTCCTGTGATTGTTGTACCGAAAGCGAATCAACCTTCAGCAACACCTGCTCCGACTCGGACTATAGAGAGAGAAAAAACGATCATTCAAAAGATTGTTCCCGTTCCGGTTCAAGCATCTCCAGCTCAAAAGGCTACGCCTGCTCCTCAACCAAGTCCAGCTCAACAGGCAACTCCGGCTCCTCAAGCAAATCCGTCTCCCAATATCAATATTACAATTCCAAATTCACAGCAGCAAGATGCACCCGCTCAGCAAGCAGCGCCGTCTCCATCTTCGCCGTCAAATAATACCAATACTACGGTTCCGACTCCGCAGAATGAGCCAGATTCCACTCCACAAACTCTAGCACCTGAGAGTTCAGCTACTCCATCTCCAACTCAAGGTGAGGGCGCTCCGGGAGCAGGTACGAGCGGCGACACTAATACCGAAAGCCGGAGCGAGTCTAATCCTACAGATACGGCTGTACCTGATAGCAACTCCGGCGCAGAGGGTGCGACTGGTTCACCGCAATAGAAGTTTGATGTCGAATTAGTTTGCCAGGGGTTCAAACCCCAGACTCATAGCTAAAGTCCTTTAAAGCTGATATCTGGCATCAGTCTCAAGAACAGGCTTTCCGGCCTGTTCCACAAAGAGTAGATTTTCTTGTGGAACAGGCCGGAAAGCCTGTTCCTAAAAGGCTAATTGAAAATGGTGCAACATATTAGTTAAAGAGGACTTTTTTTTAGGGTTTAAACTGAAATCTTGCACCATTATCAATAAGCCTGCTATAGGCGGGATCTCCTGCCCAAACCCTACTCCCCACCAGAAAACTCATTCTTTGTGAAACAGGCGCGAAAGGCTGTTAAGCGAGAATGGTGCAACATCTCAGACTAACTGGACATTGTGGCTGAACTCAAGAAACCTGGTTTCTGCGATGGAAAACGTTTTAAGATTGTGCCAACCTATCCTAAGAAACTGTTTGGTGAACTAATTTAACTTTCCCTAAAGCCGTCTTCCTGCTGTCAAAGAGTTTCATCACGCCGGAGGTGATGGTCTCGATGACATCGGGAGCGCAGTAAGAGAGAAACTCTTCCGAAGAAGTAGGATCTGCAAAAAACTCTTGAGCTTTCTTCAAAAAGTTTTCTGTTTCAGCAAAGCCGATAGATTTGATAATAAACGTAGAAACCGGGGAGTTTTTAATATCATAGCGCGATTCTTGATTGCGTCCTATTTCTAGCAGGTCTAACACTTCTCTTTGCAACTGACTTTCTAATGGGTAGGCGCTCTGTCTGTTGGGCAAGTAATCCTCCAAAACAGAGGTTTTAAATCCTGGTGTTCGCAATTCTCCCATCATAGTTGAAAGGGGAATATCGCGCCCCAAACGGTAGGAAAGAGCTTCTAAAATGGCGATGGTAATTAGCTTGACACCCAGATAAAGTTTAGCAACTTCGATATTTTTTCGAGTTCTGGCAATCAGGTTAGCGTAGGTTTCATCGTCCGGCTCTTGCATAAACTGCTGGAAAACCAGTTCTGGTTTGAGGAAGTTCAAAAATCCTTCCATTTTTTGCAGAGACCTGCGATATCCGGCAACAGTATAGGAATTAACATTGGTCAATTCGTGGTTGGTTTCTGGCATCAAATTCCAGGTATTGTCTAAGAAATTAGAGGAATTGCGAGAGGCAAAATTCTCGACATCTCTATTTGCTAACCTGACAGCACGCTTGACAAGTTCTACAATTTCTGCAGGGTTCCATCCCAAGTTAAAATCGCGATTTATACTTACCAAACGCTGGTACAAAAGTTCGATCGCGCTCAAACCTGTGGGCGAAACGGGACGAAAAGGGATAGTAGCTTCGATGCAAGCTGTTATCTCAGCGATCGTACTAGCTGGCAAAAAAGGCTCCAAAGATTTGGCAGCAATAACGGCACTCAAAAATTCGTTTTGGCCGCCAAACGGAGAGAGAGTCTTGCCGGGAATAAACCCAAATACTGAGGCCACTAGCTGATACATGGCATCGTCGGGCAGTTCGGTTTCATCTCTAATAACTAACTGCGATCGCACCTCTTTGACAAAAGGACAAAGGGCACTGCTAATATTGAAACTAACGCCCTGATCGACTTGCACGTACACGAGGTCGTGAAACAGTGCAGCCAGCACCTCGATCGGATCGACTGACCCCCCGACCTCAAAAATGTGTTCCGACGTGTGAAAGTAGCGCCAAGGCCCTCTCATCGTTTGAATAATTAGCTCAGCTATCTGCTCCAGCTTTGGAATGTCTACTCGACCTCCCAATTGCTCGATCGAGCTTACCAAGCAATCCAAGCACCGTTTTTGTTCTGCCAAAAGCTCCATTTACACACCTCCAGTGCATTCCCTGATTGTCTTGCGCTTGATTGCATGGTATCAAAACGCGCTGCGATCGTGCCATAATTCGTCACTCAAAAATTTCAAATTTTAGGGTGAAACAGAGAGAGGGGGGGAGGGAAAGAGGAAGAGGGAGGAAGAGCGAGGGAGAGCGAGGGAGAGAGAGCGAGAAATTAAATATTAAAAATTCTGCCGTGGTGGATCTTCGGGCCAATTGGGCGATCGGTATCATAAATTACAGTAAAAATGACAAAAACTGGGTAAAAACTTGCTGAATTTTTGAGGAAATTATGAGGGATTTTTGACAAAAGCTCTGGGTGGGTAGCATTGACACCAGCTTCAAGCTGCGGCGGTATAAATACTGCGTGTCGCCTCACAATAAGAGTCCTAGACGTGCTGATCAACTTCAGTTGATTAGCTTTCGGGCAGTTGGTCTAAAGCTTCCTCGATCGCCACTTTAACTGCTGCCTTGGTTTGCTGTCGCCTCCCCCAATCTAACACAAACAGAACTTACACAACTGTCACCAGTGATCCTGGCACCATGCAGCACAAAATCAGACAATAAACATGGGAACCTCCAGGTGTTTCAGTGGCTCAATTAAATAATTGGACAACATCAATCGAGCTTAAATACCCCTTAATCCCTTAGTCCCCCTCTGCTGGGACTTCGTATGTTTAGAAGCGATTTAAATCGCCGAATCAACTGTTAGATACCCAACTTCTTTAAGAAGTCCGCGATCGGGGTATTGTGTCTTTTGAGCCGTTGCTGACAAGCGAATTTCAAAGGTGGTACCCGCCACGTGATTTATCCGTGGAATCAATCCCAAATCTCAAATCGAAAATCCTCAAGAAAGAGCATTTATCCGTGGGGTCGCCTCTAAAATCTCAAATCTAAAATCTAAAATCGATTGACTTACTGCATCCGATCGATCGTCCGATACTGCACCGCCTCCGCCACATGATTCGTTTTCAAGCTTTCATCCCCCGACAAATCAGCAATAGTTCTAGCCACCTTCAAAATGCGATCGCTAGCCCTCGCCGACAGCCCCAACTTCCGAATCGCCATCTCCAATAAATTCCGAGAAGCCTCATCCAACTGACACCATTGGTTAATGTGACTGCTTTGCATCTGGGCATTACAGCGCAAACTAGATTCCGACTGAAAACGGCGAGTTGCGAGCTCTCGCGCCCGCTGCACCCTCACCCGCACCGGTTCCGACTCCTCGCCCGTCGGCTGTCGCGTAATTTCCTCGGGTTTCAAACGATTAACCGCCACTTGTAAATCAATCCGATCCATCAAAGGCCCCGAAAGTTTTGCCCAATATTGCTCCCTCTTTTGCGGCGAACAAGTACACTGTTGAATCGAATCGCCGTAATAACCACAAGCGCAAGGATTCGTACTTGCAACTAAAGTAAATTGAGCCGGAAACATCACCGATTGTCTAGTTCGAGAAATCGTCACATAACCATCTTCCAGCGGTTGCCGCAAAAACTCCAAAACATCTCTTTTAAACTCAGTTAATTCATCCAAAAAAAGAATGCCGCGGTGTGCTAAAGAAATTTCACCCGGACGCGGAAAACTGCCACCACCTACCAAAGAAGGCCCCGATGCTGAATGGTGAGGACTGCGAAAAGGTCGATCGCCCACCAAGCTGCCCCGATCCTTCAACAACCCAGCCACCGAATGAATTTGAGTTACATCCAAAGCTTCTTCAAAAGTCAGCGGCGGCAAAATACCCGGCAAACGCCTCGCTAACATAGTTTTACCGCTTCCAGGCGGCCCGACAAAAATTAAATTGTGTCCCCCCGCCGCCGCAATTTCCAAAGCCCGCCGCGCGTGAATTTGCCCCTTTACATCCTTTAAATCTAAACCGGGAAACCGCGTTTTTGCTAACTGTTCTAGACCGTTTACTTCTACGGGCGAATACACATTAGGATTGTTTAAAAAATCAGTAACTGCAAAAATATTCTCAAAACCATAGACAGATATTCCGTGTACCAAAGCCGCTTCTTGTGCATTAGCAGCCGGTACAATCAATCCTGAAATACCCATTTTGGCAGCAGCAGCGGCGATCGGCAAAACCCCAGCCACAGCCCGCAAACTCCCATCTAAAGAGAGTTCCCCTAAAAACAAATGATCTCCCAAAAGTTCAGCGCTGACTTGTTCCGATGCTGCTAAAATGCCAATGGCGATCGGCAAATCAAAACTCGGCCCCTCCTTCCGCAAATCCGCCGGAGTCAAATTAATCACAATACTCCGCATCGGAAAACCATATCCAGAATTTTTTAGCGTAGCCTTAACCCTTTCTTTAGCTTCTTGCACCGCAGAATCGGGCAATCCCACAACCACAATTTTCGGTAGCCCCCCTGACACATCAGCCTCAACACCCACCTTTACCGCGTCAATTCCAACGATCGATGCACTCCAAACCCTAGCAAGCATTTTTCTTTATCCTTAATTTGCCTGTCCTTGATTCATCATCTATTATGATTAACAATGACTAATGAATATCGGGAGAGGCAAGAAAAACTTTTCCTTGCCTCTTCTTTTTCTCCTCTTCCCTCTCTCCTGCTGGGTCTTCCCTCTTCCCTCTTCCCCTTCTCCCTTCCCACTTCCCACTTCCCCTTCTCCCTTGCCTCTTCCCACTTCCCACTTGGGCCTTCTTCCTTCTTCCTTCTTCCTTCTTCCTTCTTCCTTCTTCCTTCGTTAACACCCATGACAACTCAAGAAACGCTTTTCAGCAAAATCATCCGCAAAGAGATTCCCGCAGACATCGTTTAT
This sequence comes from Microcoleus sp. B9-D4, assembly GCF_036705105.1. Taxonomy (NCBI): domain Bacteria; kingdom Bacillati; phylum Cyanobacteriota; class Cyanophyceae; order Oscillatoriales; family Microcoleaceae; genus Microcoleus; species Microcoleus sp. B9-D4. The sequence continues at coordinate 1,301 of NZ_JAUBTS010000020.1, read as the reverse complement.
GAAGACGACTTGGCCCTCGCGTTCCGAGATATCCATCCGCAAGCACCCGTCCACATCCTCGTCATTCCCAAACAGCCTATTGCCAAATTAGCCGATGCCGAGTCGGGAGATCATGCTCTCATGGGGCACTTGCTGCTGACTGTCAAACGGGTAGCAGAACAACTCGGACTTAGCAACGGCTATCGCGTCGTCATTAATAGCGGCAGCGACGGCGGCCAAACTGTAGACCACATGCACCTTCACATTCTCGGCGGTCGGCAGATGAACTGGCCCCCAGGCTAAATCCTAATTTTTACGCCAAACTTGCGGACTCATCCTCAGAAACCCGGTTGATTTCTATTGCCCAGCGCTTCAGAAACCGGGTTTCTTTTTTCGTCAATAAACCCGGTTGATTGGAGATTATTGAGAATGCAGCCCGCACTAGAAACCCGGTTTTCACTATTCTCCAGATAAAAATTTTCCCTCGCAGAATCCACAGCGTATATGTGAATAAATATTAAAAATTCTCTACCCCAGACGTAATTAAGAGATATTTAAACAGAAAGAGAATCGACCTGAACAAAAATAATTTGCTAAAACTGCTGAACCCATCTACAGCTAATAGATTCAGTTCTTCAGGTCGCTATATTTTACCTGTTATGTGGGTAATATTGCTTTGTAAAAAACTACAAATATTTACCAAAAATCCAGTTTTTGTAAAAGTTTGTAAAATGTTGAAATTGTCAGCAGAAATCCCTTGGCAAACTTTAGGGAATGGTGTTACTAATATAAGCGTGGGGCATCCCCACAACGAACTTTGAAAATTCAATTAAGCCATCATAAACCAAATGACAACAACCGTACAGCGTCGCGAAAGCGGCAACGTTTGGGAACGCTTTTGTGAATGGGTCACAAGCACTGAAAACCGGATTTACATCGGTTGGTTCGGCGTCTTGATGATTCCCACCTTGCTGAGTGCCACCATCTGCTACATCATCGCCTTCATTGCTGCTCCTCCTGTGGACATCGACGGCATCCGCGAACCAGTTGCTGGTTCCTTGATGTACGGCAACAACATCATCACAGGTGCTGTTGTTCCTTCATCGAATGCTATAGGCTTGCACTTCTATCCCATCTGGGAAGCAGCTTCCCTCGATGAATGGTTGTACAACGGCGGCCCCTACCAATTGGTAGTATTTCACTTCCTGATTGGCATTTTCTGCTACATGGGTCGTGAATGGGAACTGTCCTACCGCTTAGGTATGCGTCCTTGGATCTGCGTCGCTTACTCTGCACCAGTTGCAGCAGCCACCGCAGTATTC